>JBKQQQ010001138.1:0-5376 GCA_052144275.1 Streptosporangiaceae bacterium | reverse complement strand
GCGCAGCCGGGCAAGGCTGAGAAAACGAGCGGGAGGGCCCGTCAGTCGTCGTGACCGCCCCGGCGACCCGCCGGGCGTGCGCCCAGCCGAGTGAGCTGGTGACCACGGCGGACAGGTCAACGGGGCGCCCCGGGCGAATGAGGCGGCGATCTTCAGGAACGACGTGAACGACGCCGTCGCGCACGCGGCCGGCGGCAAGCCGTTCACGCTGACCGTGATTCGCCCCTCCTGACCTGCCTCAGCTTGTTATTTAACCTGCTGGCCGGTCAGCCTGGACGCCGAGACATCACAGACCCAGTCGATCCCGGCCATCGGCCAACTGGCCGACTGTTTCCGCCCGTGTGTGAACAACCCGGTTTGCAATGATCTTGGTTACCTACAAATCTGTCGCACACCCGCGCGCGATCCGCTGCCGCCGCGATGTCGTAGCCCGCTGTTAGGCTCCGCCCATGCTTGATCACATCGGCCTGCAAGTGCAGGACGTCGAGAAGTCGCTCGATTTCTACCTCCGCGCCTTCGCCGCGATCGGGATGCACGAGGCGATGCGCTTCCCTGCCGGCGAGACCATCGTGGTCGGCCTGGCCGGCCCCGACGGCATTCCCGTGTTCTGGCTGGGCCCGCCCACCGGCGCCGAGACCAGGGAGCTGCACGTGGCCTTCCGGGCGCCCGGCCGGAGCGCGGTGGACGCGGTGCACGAGGCCGCCGTCGCGGCCGGGGTGGAGGTGCTGCACGCCCCGCGCGAGTGGCCGGAGTACCACCCCGGCTATTACGCCGTCTTCCTGCGCGACCCGGACGGCCACAACGTCGAGGCCGTCCACCACGGCTAGGCCGCCGCGCGGATAAACGGGCCCGCCTCGCCCTGACCCCAGAGACCCCAGAGACTCGCGAGACCCGCGAGACGGTTCGCCTGGCCCGGGCCCGCAGGGCGGCCCGGTTCGGCTGCCGCCGCGGCCCGGTCGTCGGCTCCCGGTGCCGCTCGTGGTGCCGCTCGTCGTGGTGCCGCTCGTCGCGGTGCCGCTCGTCGTGGTGCCGCTCCTGGCGGTGCCGCTCGTCATGGTGCCGGTCGCTCCAGTGGATGTCGCTCCGGGCCCGGTCGCGGAGGGCCCGCAGCGGTGGCTTCGCCGGGGCCGGGTCCGGCAGGCGCCCGGGCTCGAGCTCGGAGCGCAGCCGGTCTACGTGGGCGAGGATCTCGCCGCGCAGCTGCCATCCCTCTGGACGTTCGGCCGGGTCGGTGGAGAGCAGGTCAGCGAGCTGGTCCTGCTGCCGCTGGGCCTCTTCGAGATGATCTTCCAGCGCTTCGGCGATCGGCTCGGCCGCGGCGGCGGCTTCGGCCGCGGAGAAGTCGGCGGACACCGGGTCGGCCTCCAGAAGCTGGCCGTAGGCCCGGACCGCGGCGGAAAGCTCGGCTATCACGGCGGCCAGCCGGGCGCGGGTCTCCGCTTCCCTGACCGGGCTGTGGTCGCTGTCGATCCGCGCGCTGTCGGCCACCGAACGAGCCAGCACCCGCATATCCGTCGCAGCACGCTCCAGCGTGTCGACGCCCTCGCGCAGGCCCGCGGCCGGGTCGCCGAACCTCAGCCTCCTGGGGTTCAGCCGGACGCTCTCCTCGGCCTGGGCCAGGGCGTCGTCCACCCGCTCGATCTCGCCGCGCAGCGCCCGGGTCCGGTCCAGCCACTCCGCCGCGCGCCGCGGGTCGGGCACCTCGGCCAGCCCGTCCGCCATCTGGGCGAGCAGGTCGGCCATCTGGCGGCTCAGGTCGCCGACCGCGTTCTTGGCGGGCTGCACCCGCAGCGGAGCGAACACCAGGCCGGCGGCCAGTCCGGCGGCGGCGCCGATCAGCGTCTCGGTGATGCGGCTGGTGGCGGCCGCGTGCGAGTCGACCGAGAAGATCAGCATGGCGCTGATCGGCACTTCCAGGATCTCGTCACGAAGCCGCAGCACGATGCCGAGCACGAGGGTGCCCGCGATGAGCAGGCCGAGCACCCACCAGCTGAACGGGACGTAGGCGGCGACCGCGACGGCGGCGAGCACGCCGGCGGTGACCGCCGCGACCCGCCGGATGGCGGTGCCGATCGTGTGGAACAAGGTGGCCTGCACCACGAGCAGCGCGGTCAGCGGAGCGAGCACGGAACGGGATGACCCGCCGGGCAACTGCAGCGCGAGCAGGTACGCGAACACCGCCGTGACGGTCAGCCGCGCGATGTAGACCGCGGTCGGCTGAGCCCGGCGCCGGACCAGCGTGAGCTGCTCGGCTTGGCGCCTGGCGACCGCCTTGGCGGCCTCGCCGACGCTCTCGACAGGAACGGGACGGACGGGGAAACCCTTCATGAGCTGCATACCGGGGACTAGTGGGCGGCGGGATCCAGGGATAGCTCTAGCCAAGAACAAAACCCTCTGCTAGTGACCAACGCGCGTCCGGCCGGGCTATTCCCCACTGCTGGCCAACAACGTCGGCCCAAGACATTTATCCCGAACGGGCCAGGTGCGTGCTCCCGCGCCGCTCCCACTGCCCCAGCCGGACGGCGCCCCGCAGGACCTCGCCCCGCAGGACACCTCCCCGGCTCCTCACCGGCATCGCCCGGCCGCTACGACTCCGGCAGCGCCATCAGCGCGGCCACCGCGGCCAGGTACAGGCCGATCAGGCCGGCTCGCACCGCCGGGTCATGAAACCGCGGGCTCCATACCAGGTCGGCCAGGGAATCGCTGATCACGAAGGCGGACGCCAGCCGCAGGCCGCGGGCCTCGGCCACCGCGAACAGGGCGGCCGCCTCCATCTCCACGCACAACACGCCCTCGGCCTGGTAGTGCCGGGCCTCCTCGACGGTCTCCCGGTACGGAGCGTCGATGGTCCAGGACACGCCGGGACGGAAGGCCAGGCCGGACTCCCGCAGCGCCGTGCCCAGGGCGGCGGTCATCTCCGCCGGGGCGGTGGCCAGCCGGCCCGGCGGCAGATAGTGGTGCGAGACACCCTCGTCCCTGACGGCGGCCTCGCACAGGACGAGGTCGCCAGGCTGCAGGTCGCGCTGCAGGCTGCCTGCGGTGCCGACGGACACGACGGCAGAGGTGCCCAGGGCGGCCAGCTGCTCCAGGACCGCGGCCGCGGCCGGCGCGCCGATGCCGAACTGGCCGAGCAGCCCCACCTTGCCGCCGGTGCTCGGCAGTGGCAGCGGCAGGTCGCGGCGTCGCGGGGGCTCCAGCCCTTCGGCCCGCAGCACGTGGTCGTACAGCGAGCGCTGGTAGCAGAGCACCGCGCCGCCGGGAGCGGCCTCGTCGTCGAGGGCGCCGACCTGCCGCAGGTACGCGAGGAAGTCGGCCGCGGTGAACAGCGCCTGCCCGGCGTGCTTGCCTGCGAAGTTCGGATAGCTCGCCGTGGGCACGAGGGCCGATTCTACGCCCGGACGTCACGCCCGGGACCTGGATCACGCCCGGACCTGGCACCGGCCGGACCTGGCACCGGCCGGGACCAGCAGGACCGCCACCGGCACGACCACCAGCCCGGCCAGCGCCCAGCTCAGCCCGAACCCCTGCGCGACCAGCCCCACGGCCAGCGGCCCCAGGCCGCCGGCTAGCCCGGCGGCGCTGCTCAGCGTCACCGCCACCGAACTTCGCCCCGGCAGGCTGCCGTACAGCCGGGCCTGAAGCACCGGGTACCACGGCGCCGTCGCCGCGCTCAGCGCGGCCAGGACGACCAGCTTGGGCACGGTGCCGGGGACGAGCAGGAAGCCGGGGTAGAGCAGTGCGGCGGCGGCCGCGCTGGCACGCAGCACGGCGAGATCCCCGGCCCGGTCCAGGATGACGACGAGCGCGGCGTCCCCGGCCAGCGCGGCGCCGAGCCTGATCGCTATGGCCAGCGCCGCTACCGCGGGGGTCAGGTGCGCGACGTCCACCAGGTAGAGCGCCAGGAACCCGGTGAAAACGTCGACGAGCAGGTCCGCCACCTCGATCAGCAGCAGCCAGCGCAGCGTCCCCCAGTCCCGCAGCGCGGCGGCGATCTCCCGCGCCCGCCCGGTCCACGGCCGCCGCTCCGCCCGCTCCCCATCTGAGTCTGAGTCCGAGTCTGCGTCTGGCGAGCCGGCCGCGGGAGCCGCCGGACCCCGCACGTACGCGCCGAGCCAGACGAGCGCGGCAAGCCCGGCCAGCACCAGGTAGCTGGCCCGCCAGCCGCCGCCGCTGGCCAGCACCGCGGTGAGCAGCAGCGGTCCCGCCACCGCCCCCGTCGATCCGGCCAGGTCCCAGCGCGCCATGAGCTGGGCCTGCCGGTCCGGCCAGGCGTCCATGATCTCGGCCTGAGTCAGCGACACGAACGCGCCGGACGCCGGGTAAAAGGCGACGAAAGCGCACAGCAGCACGGTGAACGAGCGAGCGGAGGCGACGCCGAGGAGGGTGAGCACGAAGATGACGCCGCCGCCGAGAATGGCCAGCCGACGCCGTCGGCCCTGCCCGGCCAGGACGCCGAGCGGCAGCTCGAGGAAGCCGCCGACCAGCAGCGGCACCGAGGCCAGCAGCCCGACCTGCGCGTAGCTCAGGCCCAGGTCGTGCCGGATAAGCGGGAGCGCGGCTCCCTTGGCCCCGTCAACCAGCTCGTCGGCGAGCTCGATCGCGAGCGCGACGGCGAGAACGGAAAGCGCGGGCCTTCAGCGTCAAGTGAAACCCATGCCGCCCATGCTACGGCGAGCCCTCCTGGTTGTCTCCGCCCACGGTTCGACTGATCCCGCGACCCCGGACCAGCTACGGGTTCACCGGCGGTGCTCGGTGCGCCAGACCACGCGCAGGCCGGACCAGTCCTCGTCGATGGCGGCCACCTTGACGTCGACCAGCCCGATGGGCAGCACGTGCTCGCGAATGACGGTGTCGGTGATGTCGCTGCGATGGCCGGCCGCCCGGCGCGGCCAGGCGACCCAGAGCGCCCCCGCCGGATAGATCCGCCGGGCTAGTTCGCCGATCTCCCCGCCGATCTCGTCCGCGCGGGTGAAGAAGGCGAGGATGACGTCGGCGCTCCCGTCGGCACCGGGTCCGGCCAGCCCGGCCGGCGGGTCGGTCAGCGTCCAGCCGTCTGGCGGGTTACGCAGGTGGACCCGCTGCCCGGGCTTGAGGCCGAGCTTGGCCGCCTGTGGCCGGCCCGAATACCCCGGCGTCGTCACCGGGTGCCTGCCGGCGCCGATGGGTTTGCCGTGGCGGGTACGTCTATCCCCTGAACCGGACTGATGGACATCATGGACAGGAGCATGGCATGTTCGCGAACACCAAGGCGTTCAGCGGGTTCGCCGTCGACGACCTCGAGGCGGCGAAGAAGTTCTACGGACAGACGCTCGGGCTGCGCACGTCCGAACAGTACGGGCTGCTGACGCTGCACCTGGCCGGCGGCCGGGACACGCT
>JBKQQQ010001137.1:0-10798 GCA_052144275.1 Streptosporangiaceae bacterium | reverse complement strand
GGCCGAGGGGACGCGGTTCTCGGTGGCGGACATCACCGACGAGGAGTCGCTCGGCGAGGTCCGGTCCCACAAGCAGGCGATGAAGGCGGCCGCGAAGGCCAAGGCGACCGCTTCCTAGCGCGGGCTTCGTGGCCGGGGCTTGGCGGCCACGTCGTTCGGCCTCATTCTTGACATTCTTGTGTCAGGTACATGCGGCGGCGTGGCTGGGTGTTGCTAGCGCCGGGGTCATGGAGTCCATCGACGCGTTCATCTGGTTGGTTCCGCGTCCGTGCCGACCGTGCTCGAGGAGGCCGTTGCCGCGACCGCCGGCGTCAGGGCGCAAGGCTGAGGACGCAGGCGGACGGGGTGCGCGGGAGCGAGACGGAGAGCTCGCCTGCCCGGGCATCCCAGCGGATACCGGCTCCGGCATCGGACGGGTACAGGATCCGGGCGGTGAGCGGCCGGCCGCGCAGGCGCGGGATGGGGAGCGTGGCCACAGCGGGATCGTCCGTCGCGGTCGGGGCGCTCGTCGTGGCGGGATCGTCCGTCGCGGTCGGGGCGCTCGTCGTGGCGGGGGCGGCGGGATGGCCGCTGGCCTCGGCGAGGGGGCCGCGGTGCCAGACGGTCAGGTAGCTGGCGTCCGGCGCGCGCAGGCCGAGCGCGACCCACGAGTCGGCCCACCCGGGCAAGCCCAGCGGCCAGAACGGCACCGCGGCGGCCAGGTCGGAGCGGATGGTCTTGTATATCCGCACCGCCTCGGCGACCAGTTCGCGCTGCGGGCGGCTCATCTGGTCCAGGTGGCCGGACAGGTGGACACGGCCCAGCATCGCGCCGCACAAGGTGAAGGCGATCTCGTCGTCGGTGAACTCCGGCTGCGGGTAGGCCCAGACGGCGGCCTGTTCGGGGGTCATGGCGGCGGGCGCCGCGGCCGCGATCGGCGGATAACGAAGGAAATCCTGCTGGTCGCTGGTGGACTGGACCTGGAGGCGGGCGAGCAGCGCGTAGTCGGTGCGCATGCCGCCGGACGAGCAGTTCTCGATGACCAGCCCCGGATGACGGTCCAGCGCCGCGTCCAGCCAGTCGAGGTGCGCCCGGTTGGCCGCCAGCAGGCCAGCGCCCAGGGCGAGGTTCCCCGTATCGGTCCCCGGCCCCACGCAGATGTTGTAATCCAGCTTGAGGTATCCGACCCCGAGGTCATCGACCAGGAAGTCCACTACCTCGTCGAGGTGCTTTACCGCGGCAGGATGGCGCAGGTCCAGGTGATAGCGGCCATGTTCGACCACCAGGGCGCCGTCCCGCTGGAAGAACGCCTCGGCCGGCAGTTTCCCGGCGACCGGGCTGTTGACGCCGACGACCTCCGGCTCAAGCCACAGGCCGGGAGTCATCCCCGCGGCCCGGATGTGACCGAGGACCTCGGCAATCCCGTTCGGGAACCGCGTGACCGAGGGCTTCCAGGCGCCTACCGTGTCCCACCAGCCCTCGTCAAGCCCGGTGTACCAGCCGGAGTCGATGCAGAAGTACTCCGCACCCGTTTCCGCCGCCGCCGCGATCAGCGGCAGCAGCCGCTCGGTGGTGGGGTTGCCCATCAGCGTGTTCATGTAGTCGTTGAAGATCACCGGCAGGCGGCGGTGGTCATCGTGCTCGCGCCGGATGGCGCGTCGGCACGCGGTGAGCCTGGCCATGGCTCCCTCGAACCCGTCGTCGCTCACCACGACGGCCGCCGGAACCGTGGTGAACTTCTCGCCTGGCTCTAGCGTGATCCGCCAGTGGTGTTCGGCGTCCGCGGGGCCGAGGAGGGCGATATACGCGCCGGTGACAGTACCCCGGGACGCATGCCAGCCACCCGGCCCGGCCTCGTCGGCCGCGCGGCGGCGGGTGCATTCTCCTACCTGCCAGTGCCAGGCCCCGTGGTGCTCGATTTGCCAGGCCCAGGCGTGGCCGGTGCGCCCGGCGATCACGGCACCCATCGGCAGGTAGGCACCAGATGACCAGGTGCCCTGGCTGGTAAGCCCGAACCTGCCACGCGGATCCGCGCCATGAACGCGACGGTTCAGGTCGGGCAGCGCATCACGGAGCGGCCTGCTCTGCCAGCGGCTCTCGGCGAGCCAGTCGTTCTCCGCCCACCGCACGTCGAGATCAGCCAGGGCCTCCGGGTGCTGAGCCGCGGGCTCGCCGGACCGGCCGCTGGACAGGCCGCCGCACAGGAACGAGGTCACGGATTCGACCGTCACCGGCTTGCGGCCGTGGTTGGACAGGCGGACCCAGGAGCGCAGGGCCCCCTGGCCGATCAGGATGCGGTAGAACACTTCGGCTCCCAGACCGGTGACCGGGTCGACGAGGTCAACGCGCAGTTCGCGCCAGGATGAACCGGAGGAGCCTTCATGGTGACCTTCGCGATAGCCCGCGTAGCGGAAGCGGCTGCCGGCCGCGGACTCGCAGTAGCGGCCGCCGGACCACATCCGGCCCTCGCCGGAGACGATGACGTCGAGCAGCGGCAGCGCCGCGCCGCCAGGAGCAGACGGCTCGGCCGGCGGACGAGGCGGCACGGCCGGCAGGCGAGGCGGCGCGGCCGGCGGACGAGGCGGCGCGGTCAGCCTGGTCATCCTGGCCATCCCGTCTTCGTCCACGTCGATCCGCAGGTCCAGGGCATCGTCGGACCAGCCGATGACGGTCCTGGCCATTTCAATTCGGGCGGCCAAGCGAGCCTCCTCGGCGCGTGCCCGTGGGCTTTCGCGCGTGAAATCGTGACGTGCATGCTCTTGACGCACATGTTGTGACCGGTCACAATCCTTCCATGGTTGTGACCGGTCACACAAGTGGGCCTGCCCCCGATCGAGCGGACCCAGGCGCCGCGGCGGCCGCGCGGGGGGCGCGGTCGGTGAGCATCAGGGACGTGGCCGCCGCGGCCGGCGTCTCCTACCAGACCGTGTCCCGGGTGATCAACAGCCATCCGAGCGTCAGGGAATCGACCAGGGAACTTGTCCTGGCGACCATCGACGACCTCGGGTTCCGTCCCAACCGCGCGGCCCGCGCGCTGGCCGGGGGCCCCGTGCAGTCGGTCACGGTACTGACACCCAACACCACCCTGTACGGCTACATGGCCGCCCTGCAGGGCATCGAGGAGGCAGCGCGCGCCACGGGATTCGCGGTCGGCGTCCGCGTGGTCGAGTCAACCGTGCCCGAGGAGATCAGCGACGCGGTGGCGCGGGCGATCGAGCCTGGCGGCGCGCTCATCGTCATCGCCTACGACGAGGCCGGGACCGCGGCGCTCGCCGCGGTCCCGGCTGAGGCGCCGATGGTCGCGATGGTCGAGACCCCGGCGGGCGATGAGGGCCACGGCAAGCCGTGGGTCTGGCTGGACGACAGGCGGGCGGCCCTGGAGGCGACTCGCTACCTGCTCGGCCTGGGCCACCGGACGGTCCATTACCTGGCCATCCCGTCCTCGACCCACACCAGCCAGCGGCAGGCAGGCTGGCGGACCGCGCTGGAGGAAGCTGACGCCCGGGTACCGGGCCCCGTCCAGTGCGGCTGGGCACCCCGGTCCGGCTACCAGGCGGGGCAGGAACTCGCCGCGGACCCGGACGTGACCGCGGTCCTGTGCGGCAACGACGACCTCGCTCTTGGCCTCATGCGGGCCATGCAAGAGGCGGGCCGCGCCATCCCGGCCGACATAAGCGTGGTCGGATTCGACGACACGCCAGTGGCGGGATTCCTCACCCCATCCCTCACCACCGTGCGCATGGACTTTGCCGAACTGGGCCGGGCCAGCTTCGCCTTGCTCCAGGCACTCCTCGAGCCGGAGACCGCCGTGCCTCCGGCACCATGGCCCGCGCCCGAACTGATCATCCGCGAAAGCGCGGGGCCGCCCCATCTGCCGCGCGGGTCATGCGGGACCCGCGCGGCAGGCACTCGATGCACGCCATAGCAAAGGAGCATCTCGTGATTGAGAAGATACACAGGCCGCGCCGCAGGCGCGAAAGTGCCGTCTCGCGCCCGAGGGCAAGACGCCCTCGGACACGACGCAGAGCGACGGCATCCACCGCGCTGCTCGCCACGAGCGCGGCCCTGGTCCTCGCCGCCTGCGGCGGCCCGGCCGCGTCGTCGAGCAGCAGTTCGTCATCGGGGGGAGTAGTGGACATCACATGGCAGACCATGTGGTCGGGTAACACCCTCACGCTGCTCAGCCAGATGGTGAACGAGTTCAACGCCACTCATCCGAAGATCCACGTCACCGAGTCCAACATCCCGAGCGCGACCGGGGACGCGAAGCTGCTGTCCGAGATCGCGGCCGGCGACCCGCCGGACGTGTTCACCGAGTGGAACCCGGTGCTCGGCGAGTACGCCGCGGACGGCACGATCCAGTCGATGACCCCGTACCTGACCGGCACCTACTCCGGCGTGGAGAAGTGGCTGTACCCGATCGCCCTGCAGGGCGGCGAGTACGGCGGCACGCTATACGCGCTGCCGATGGGCATGAACTCCTGGGCGCTGTACTACAACAAGTCCATGCTGAAGGCGGCGGGCATCTCCTCGCCGCCCACCACGCTGGCCCAGCTCTACGCCGACCAGGCGAAAGAGTGGAAGATCTCCGGCGGCAAGCTGAAGCAGATCGGCTTCTACCCGAGCTACAACCAGGGCATGGAGTACTTCGACAGCTTCTTCGGCGCGGTGAACTGCTTCGACTCCTCGGGCAAGTACGACCTGACCAGCTGCCCGGGCGCGCAGGCCGAGGCGAAGTTCCTGGCCTCCTACAACAGCTACCCGTACTCGCTCGTTGCGGCCATGGCGACCGCGTACGGCGGGGTAGCGGGCGGCGATGACGACCCGTTCGTGGCCGGCAAGGAAGGGTTCGCCATGGACGGGCCCTGGGAAGGCGCGCAGAACATCCCGGTCACGAACTCGGCCATGGTCGGCAACTTCGGCGTCGTCCCGTTCCCCAACACGGTCGGCGGCCCGAGCACGTTCGGGCAGGGTAACTACAACATCATCCCGAAAGGTGCGGCGCATCCGCAGCAGGCATTCGAGTTCATCGCCTGGTTGGCCGGCTACAACAACGAGTCCTTCATGACGTCGCTCTACCCGAAGGGCGGCTGGATGCCTACCGCGCCGGCCGGCGCGGCCGCGCCCGCCTTCCAGGCGTGGCTCAAGGCTAACCCGTGGCTGAACGTGTTCATCGAGCAGATGTCGAGCCCGCTGTCGGTGACGCCCAAGCTCACCCCCACCGAGTCCGAGTTCTTCACCGCAGAGGCCACCGCCTCCGAAAACATAGCCGAGAGGTCAGATAGCTGGCAGCAGGCGCTGACCTATATCGACCAGCAGGCCAACAGCGGTGCCGGCGGCTAGCCCGCTCTAGCACCGAGACGACGGACGAGGCAGAGGTAGAGGTAGAGGTAGAGGTAGAAACACGCGATGGCAAGCACGGCAGTACACAAGGTCACGCCAACCAGGCTGATCCGGTGGCGGCAGACCCGGCTCGGGCTGCTGTTCATCAGCCCGTGGGTCATCGGGTTCTGCGTGTTCTACCTCTACCCGTTCTTCGCGACGCTCTACTACAGCTTCACGACGTTCACCGGGATCGGGAACCCGGTCTTCAAGGGGCTGGCGAACTACTCCGGCCTGCTGCACGACGCGACATTCCGTACCGCGCTGTTCAACACCTTCTACTACACGATCATCGAGGTGCCCTTCTCCACCGCGGCGGCGCTCGGGCTGGCGCTGCTGCTCAACATGAACGTGCGCGGCCAGGCGGTCTACCGGACCCTGTTCTACATCCCGTCGATCGTTCCGGTCGTCGCCTCGTCGCTGATCTTCGTCTGGATCTTCCAGCCGTCGTTCGGCATCGTGAACTCGCTGCTGTCCGACGTGCACATCAACGGCCCGGCATGGTTCTTCTCGATCCCGTGGTCCAAGCCGACGTTCATCCTGCTCGGGCTGTGGGGCCTCGGCCAGCCGATGGTGATCTACCTGGCGGCGTTGCAGGGAGTGCCCAAGGAGATGTACGAGGTGGCCTTGCTGGAAGGCGCCGGGCCGTGGCAGCGACTGCGCAAGGTGACGATCCCGATGATCAGCCCGATCATCCTGTTCAACGTGATCTTGTCGCTGGTGCTGTCCATCCAGTACTTCACTCAGGCGCAGGTGATCGAGTCCCCGCCTGGCAGTCCCGGCAGCTCGACCATGTTCTATGTCACGTACTACTACCAGCAGGCGTTCACGGACCTGCACCTCGGCTACGCGTCCGCGATGGCGTTCCTGCTGTTCATCCTGGTCCTGATCATCACCGTGGTACTGCTGAAGACGTCGAGGCGCTGGGTGTACTACGAGAACGAGCAGAGGTAACCAGCATGCAGATCGTATCTCCGCAGGTGACCTCGGCTAAGGGGGCGCCGCCGCAACGGCAGCCTGCGCTGCGGTCGCGCCGGGCCCGCCGCAGGCTCGGCGCCAGCCTCGGTAAGCACAGCGTGCTGATCGTGCTGTCCGCCATGTTCGCGCTGCCGCTGGCATGGATGGTCGGCACCTCCTTCAAGACGGCGCAGCAGGCGCTCACGCTGCCTGTCGTCTGGTGGCCGCACCCGTTCCTGTGGTCCAACTACCCGGACCTGTTCGCGGCATTGCCGTACTTCAGGTTCTTCTGGAACACGTTCCTGTACGCCGCTATCACCATCGTCGGCGTGTGCATATCGAGCAGCCTGACCGCTTACGGCTTCTCCCGGCTCAGATGGCCGGGCCGGGACGCCCTCTTCTACGTGATGCTGATGACGCTGATCCTGCCGTTCGTCTGCACGCTGATCCCGCTGTTCGTGATGTACAAGCGGTTCGGCTGGATCGGCGGTTACCTGCCGCTGGAGGTGCCGACGTTCTTCGGCAGCTCGGTGTTCAGCACGTTCCTGCTCCGCCAGTTCTTCATGACGATCCCGCAGTCGCTGTCGGAAGCCGCGCGCATCGACGGGGCGAGCGAGTTCTACATCTACAGGCGGATCATCCTGCCGCTGGCGAAGCCGGCCATGGCGACCGTGATCCTCTTCCAGTTCATCTACTGCTGGAACGACTACCTGGGACCGCTGGTCTACATCAGCAACCAGAACTCCTACCCGCTGTCGCTGGGCCTAGCCCTGATCCTGGGCGACTACACGACGAACTGGGCATGGGTGATGGCGGGAGCCACGGCGGCGACCGCCCCGATCGTCATCCTGTTCTTCCTGACCCAGCGCACGTTCATCCAGGGGATCGCCCTGACCGGAACGAAGGGATGAGTGCCAGATGCCCGTGAGCTCGCCGAACCGGCCAGCGACCGGGCGCGCCGGCACCGCCTACCCATCCGGCGTGTCCGGTATATCCGGGATGTCCGGGACGCGGATCATGGCGGCGCTGGCCACGATGTTCAACTTCCTCGCGCTCAATCTGGTCCTGCTCATCGCATCCCTGCCGGTGGTCACGCTGCCCGCGGCCATCAACGCCGCGACGGTCGCACTCGACCGTTGGCGTCGTGACGGCGAGGACAGCGTGGTGCGCGAGTTCGTCATGGCCTTGCGGTCCCGGCCGCCGCTGCGTACGACGCTGCTGACCGGCGTACCGCTCGCGGGGGTCGTCATCGGCCTGACCGAGGTACATCACTTCGTCCGGGGCGGCAGCCTGACGGACCGCGCTTACCTCGGGCTCGGCCTCGGCGCGCTGGTGATTACGCTCATGGCCCTGGGTTACGTGTTCCTGCTCGCCGCGCGGGAGCCTGCGCTGCCGCCGACCGAACTGTGGTCGTTGTGCGCTGCCCTGGCGATCAGGAATCTCCTGGTCACCGGGCCACTGTTCCTCATCGAGATAGCCGGCGTCACGGCCGTCACCCTGATCGACCCGGCGCTCCTGCTCCTCGGACTTCCGCTCGCCCTTATCCAGCTCATGAGGCTCACCGCGCAATTCGGTCTCCGCCGGGCCGCACCGGTCGGATCATGAGGGACGTGCGCCGGGCCGCTATCGTCGGCACGGGTTCACGGGCTCAGCTGTTCACCCGGGGCCTGGCCCAGCGGACCGGGTACACCGTGGCCGCGCTGTGCGATCCGAGCCCGACCCGGATGGCCTATCACAACAGGCTTCTGGCCAAGGCAGGTAACAGCGCCGCCTCGCGGTGGCCGCCCGGCGCCTTCGCCGAGATGCTCGCCAAAGAGGGCATCACCGATGTCGTGGTGTCCACGGTGGACGCGCTGCATGATCATTACATCGTCCCGGCTCTCGAAGCGGGCTGCCGGGTCGTCACGGAAAAGCCGGTGGCGGGTGCGGTCTGCCCAGGTAGGTATTACCCTGCCGGTACGGACGGGTAGGGGGCCACCCGCCACATCAGGAAACGCGAGGCCGTCGGTTCGGGACACCTCACGCTGGGATGACCGTGTTGGTGTCTCCGGACAAGAGTTGCTGCGGGATCTGGGTGAAGGCGTACTGGGGCGCAGTGCCCGGGACGAGCGTGAACGCCCAGATGACGTCGAAGCGGTCGCCGGGCCAGGCCTGCGGGATGATGGTTCCCGGCACGGCGGGCAGCGCCGAGCCGAGCGACGGGATGTGGTCGTGCTCCCAGCAGATGAGCACCACGCCGACGTAGCTGCTCACCACGTTCGCGGCGAGCTGGGGTTCCTGGCCTTCGGCGTAGGCGGAGGCAATCGCAATCTCGAGACGGTCGCTGAGTCCCTGGATCGTCTGGTAGGTCCGGTGCTCAGCCGTCTTGTCCTGGCTGCCGTAGGAGGGCGACAGCAAGGTCGCGGGGGTTTGCAGGCCCGCCTGCAGTGGCCCGGCGGGATCGAAAAGGACGGTGAGCGCGCCTGAGCGCTGCCAGCCCCTGGGGAGCAACGAATGGGGGTTCTGATTTCCCTGGACGTCGACCCCGAACGGCGGGGCCGGGGTGGGTGGAGCCTGCCCGGGTGCTGTCGCCGGTGGGTCAGCCGGCTTTTCTCCGTGGCGGACGATGTAGATAGTGCTTGGAGGTGCGTTTCCGTTGGATGGCTGGTTCATTCCCAATCCCTCCCGCGAATACTTCAGGCGGCCGCATTCGCCGTTTCCGGCGGGCCCTACGTCTAGTGTGCCGCTCTGGCGTGCGCAGGCGCTTCACCCGGCCGCTATTGGCGGCGAGTATGTTTGGCCGGTAGGTGTCCCCTCTGCCTTTACTTACGGGCGCGGGCGAGTAGGGGCCACCCGTTAACACCAGGAACGCGAGGCTATGACCAGCCGCCAGCCGGGATCTATGCCGCCGGGGAGCACGGGGCCGCCGGGGAGCACGGGGCACTACTGGCTGCGGTTGCTGCCGCTGGCGCTGCTGATCATCCTGGGGCTGGCCGGGCTGCGGGGGGCGGTGGCGACCCCGCGGTGGGACGGGCCGCTGCACCGGGACGGGATGGCGGCCGGCATCGCCCTCGAGGTCGTGCTCCTGACTCTCCTGCTGATCACGATCCGGCGCATGGAATCAGGCAGCCAGGAGGCAGTCCCGCGCAAGCTGCGCGGCATGCTCCTGTTCGTGCTTGGTGCGGGCGCCGTGGCCGTGGCCGTCGCCACGATCGTCGGCCTCCACCTGCACCTGTTCACGCCCCTGTCGAAGACGCCGCGCCGCCCGGCGCCGCTCACGGCGACGCCCTCGCCCCCGGCACTGCGGCCGGGTTCGGGACATGGCACGTTCTTCCATCTCCCGCTGGCCGCCCTGCTGTACACCTTGCTCGTCGTGGTGCTGCTGGCCGGGCTGGTGCTCAGCATCTGGTGGGCCAGGCGGCTGCGGCCCTCGATCGGGTCCCGCGAGGATGCCTTCATCGCCCATGACTCCGAGGACCTGCGCGAGGCGGTGGAGTCGGGCCGTTCGGCGCTGCGCACGGTCGACGACGCGCGGGCGGCGATCATCGCGTGCTATGTCGCGATGGAGAACAGCATGGCCGAACGCGGCGCGGCCCGGGGCGTCGCGGACACCCCCGACGAGCTGCTCGCGCGCGCCCGGCAGAGCGGCATCGTGCGCGGCACCGCGGCCGCCCGGCTGACGGCGCTGTTCTACGAGGCGAGGTTCTCCAGCCACCCGCTTGACCAGCGGCAGCGTGAGGCGGCGGAGCGGGCGCTCGACGAACTGGCCGCCGCGCTGGCGGAAACCGGAGCCGCTGTATGAGCGGACCCGGGGAGGCGCGGGAGGACGACGGCACCGTCAGCCCGTGGCGCGGGACGACGCCGGAACTTCTCATCGCGGCCGCGGGAGTCCTCGCGGTGGCGGTGGCCGGCTACGCCATGGCCGGGTGGGCGGGGCTTTCCGTGGTGGCCGTCGGGACCGCGGCGACCGCCATGGCAGTGCTGCGCGTCCTGCTGCCCCAGGCCACGCCCGACCAGGCCAGGAAGGCCCGGGAGAAGGCGACCCCCCGGATGCTGAGCGGCTACTCGCACCGCAGGTTCGTCGTGCAGACCTCGACCTCCAGCCTGGGCTTCTACCAGGGCGAGCTGCGGCCGGTGCTGGAGCACCTGCTGGCCGCCCGGCTCGCCGAGCACCACGGCGTGAACCTGTACACCGATCCCGAGGCCGCCCGCAGGCTCCTGTGCCGCAGCCGCCGGGACGCCGACCTATGGCCGTGGATCGACCCTTCGGCCAGGACGGAGACCTCCGTACGCGACGCCGGCCAGAAGCGGGGTATCCCCCGGCACACCCTGGCGCGCCTCATCGGCCGATTGGAGAAGCTTTGACCGCCCCCCTCCGGACGACCGAGCAGACCGCCCAGCTGTGCACGGCGATCCTGGACGAGCTCGAGCGGGCGGTCGTCGGCCGCCGCCGGACCCTGGAGCTGGTGCTGATCGGCATCCTGGCCGGCGGCCACGTCCT
>JBKQQQ010001136.1:0-3822 GCA_052144275.1 Streptosporangiaceae bacterium | reverse complement strand
GATCCGGGCCGGGGTCATGGGCTTGTACCGGGAGCGGCCCGGCTCGCTGAGCGCTTTCCAGCTGGGTGATGCGCTGGTCTTCGCCGATACTGCGACGCTGCTGCTGCTCGACGCCCAGGACCAGACCGCGGGCGACGCCGCAGCCGGGGCCGGCCCGGGCGGCCAGCCTCCGGACCTGGCCCTGCACCGCGCCGAGATCGACCAGGCCACCGGGATGCTCACCGAGCAGCTCGACGTCGGCATCGAGGAGGCATTTATCCGGCTGCGCGCCTACGCGTATGCTCATGACCAAGGACTGTCCGACCTGGCCCGCGACATCGTTGCGCAGCGCCTGCGGCTGAGTCCTGACCGAGACCCACGCCAGGATGGCCAGCTGTGAGAGAGCGCATGCTTACCCGCACTGGCCGGTCGTGCTGCCCGTTCCTGAGGGGGTGAGGGGGATGGACGAAGAGCTGCTGTCGGATACGTTTGTCGAGCTGACCGACACGATGGTCGTCGGCTTTGACGTGATCGACTTCCTGCATGTGCTGACCGACCGCAGTGTGCAGCTGCTTGACGTGTCCGCGGCCGGGCTGCTGCTGGCTGACCCGCGCGGTGAGCTGCGCGTGGTGGCCGCCTCCAGCGAAGCCGCCCGGCTGCTTGAGCTGTTCCAGATACAGAACGACCAGGGTCCCTGCCTGGACTGCTTCCGATCGGGCCAGCCCGTCACGGCCGCGGACCTGGCTATTGCAGCGCCGCGCTGGCCGCAGTTCGCTCCCGCCGCCCGGCAGGCCGGGTTCGCCGCCGTGCAGGCCCTGCCGATGCGGCTGCGCGAGCAGGTCATCGGCGCGCTGAACCTGTTCCGCGCCAGCCCCGGCGCCTTCGCCCCCGCGGACATACGCGTCGGCCAGGCCCTGGCCGACGTGGCCACCATCAGCTTGCTGCACGAGCGCAGCATGCGCCACAGTGACACCCTCAATGAGCAGCTGCAAGCCGCGCTGAACAGCCGGGTCATCATCGAGCAGGCCAAGGGCAAGCTCGCCGAGCGCCTCGGGGTGGACATGGACCAGGCATTCAACCTGCTCCGGGACCGCGCCCGGACCAGCAACCGCCGCCTGTCGGACCTAGCCCAGGCATTGGTCGGCGGCGCTGAGACCGTCGCCGGCCTGGCCGCGAGCAGGTCCTGGCAGCAGTTCCCTGGCGACGGACAGCCGCGCCAGCAGCCGGGCAAGTAGGTGCGCCGGCTAGAGAGGGAACCGCGTGTGCTTCTCGCCCCAGGCCGACGTCGCCGGCGGCTTGCTGATAGGCGCGATCGGCGTTGACGCCGTCCGCCATATCCGCCAGCGCCGAGAGTTCATCGCGCTGGCGTGGATCCCCGTGCTGCTCGGTGCCCACCAGTTCATCGAGGCGCTGGTGTGGCTGTGGCTCCAGGGCCATGTGCCGCGCGGGATCGGCCATGTCGCGCTGTGGGCTTACCTGCTGATCGCCTTTGTCGCGCTGCCCGTATTCGTCCCCCTGGCCGTCATCGCGCTTGAGCCGACGAGGCGGCGCAAGCAGATGATGGCGCCCTTCGCGGTGCTCGGGGTCGTGATCGCGGTGACGCTGTTCGCGGCGATGGTCCGTGGCCCGGTCGGGGTGAGGCTGGCCCCGTACCATCTCTCCTACGGCATCCGGTTGTCCGACGGCTTCTGGATCGTCGCGCTGTATGTCGTGGCCGTATGCGGGCCGCTGCTGGTGTCGGGCTACCGCAACGTCGCGCTATTCGGCGTCGTCAACCTCGTTGCCGTCATCGTCATCGCCCGGCTCACCATTTCCGGGTTCGCCTCGGTGTGGTGCGGGTGGGCGGCTGTTTCCAGCGCTGCTATCACGCTGCACTGCCGCTTCGCCAAGCCTCGCCCTCAACACGCCAGGTCCGGGCCTGGCGGGCTCATTTCGGCCGGCTGACCGGCCCGCGATGAGGCGATCTGGTCAGGATTCGCGGCTGGCTCCGGGTGGCGCTGGGCTGTCTGCAGGCCGCAGATGAGAGTGTCGAGTCCGGAGGTGAAGCGCTGCTCGCGGTCATCGGCCCAGGCGTGGGTGCCGTGCGCGGCCAGGGTGGGGAAGCTGCTGGCAGGTAGGGAGCGGAGGAATGCGTGCAGCTGCTGCCTGGCCGTGCTGTCGTGCAGTCGCTGCTCGGCGGGCGAGGCGGGGTCGGCGAGGGCGAAGCCGAGAGTGTAGTCGTAGATGAGGCGGAAGGCTAGGGCGGCCTGGCGGCCGGACAAGCCGGCCGCATGCAACGGCGCGAGGAATGCCTCGGCCAGGGCCAGGGATGCGGGGCTGACGGGGTCACGGGTCTTGAGCAGGGCGGCGATGCCGGGGTGGTTCTCCAGGACCGCCCGCAGCCGGTGCGCGAGCATGGCGACCTGTGCGGTCCAGGGCAGAGCAGGGTCGGTCTGGCAGTCGACCTCGGCGAGCACAGCGTCGAGGATAAGGTCGTAGAGCTGTTCCTTGCTGCGGACGTGGCGGTACAGCGCGCCGGGAACCACGCCGAGGCGGCGGCCGAGGGCGCGCATGCTGAGGGCCTGCGCGCCATCCGTGCTGATGACCGCGAGGGCCTCGGCGACGACCCGCTCACGGGTGAGTGCGCGGCGGCTGCCCTCCCCGTCGTCCGGCGGGTTGAACCAGAGCGAGCGTGTGTCCGTGTCTTTGGCCTGCTGACCTGCCATGCTTGCCTCCGGCCCAGCCGCGTTGATTGTGAACGATGTTCACCGTAATGTGCACATTGTATCTCGGGACTGAATGGTGTTCACATGAGCGATGTTCTTCCGGATCGTCGGCCGCTGCCCGGCTAACGGCGGACAGGCCGCGAGCTTAACCTGACCGCCGGGTCGGCTGGCCGTTGCCGTCCGCCGCGAGACCTGCCCATTACGCCAGTCCGGCGGACGTGATCGCCGTGCTGTACACGGCTGCCATCATCGGGCCACCGCTCCCGCGTCCTGATGATGGTGACCCCGGCAGCGGTCAGCAACTAGCCAATCGCGGAGCCAGCCAGGGATGATGGCGCAGCGGGCAGGCCCCTCAGCGGTGATCTGGCGGGTGGAGGAAACGCCATGAAAATCTCCCAGGGGACGCGCGCCGCCATTTGGCCATGGCGTCTTGCCCGCATTGGCCCATGTACGATTTAAAAAAGCTACGGTCCCTCTCCCTGCGTCCGCGGATTCGCGGTGCAACTGCCGGGTCCCGGAGCAATGCCTTTATTAGGCTCCCTTTTACTCTCGCGCATAGTTTATTCCGCGGCCGACGGCAGGCCCTTCGGCCGGGAGCAGGACGCTGCCAGGTACGTCGGTCGCGGCCAGCACGGCTGGTACCCCGACCGGCTGAAGTTGAGGACGGCTGGACGACGCGGGCTCAGGTTGATGCCGTGAGTGCGGTTCGTCCGCCTGGCCTTTGCTTCTAGCCAATCTGGTCAATTGACATTGCATGTCGCGAAGATGTAGCGTGACGATATTGCTCCGGACCCCGGCAGTTTGCCCCGCGAATACGGCGGGAGCAGTGCGGGAACCGGAGTTTCTGCGTTCGGGCCGGCGCCGGGAAAGGCGTACCAGCCAGAAAAGGGCGGTAACCCTCGGGAGATACCTTCTCCTTACGCTTGTTGTCGCGCCGGGACAGGCTAGCCGCACGTCAATTCATCACTGATTGAGGAGTCGGTTATGGACACTATCGCCTGGCTCGTTCCCGTCCTGGCTGACGGTCAGGGACCGCAAGGCTCCATTATCGGCGTGGCGATCCCGCTGTCCTGTTATCTGGTCACCAGCCGGACCATTAGGGTCGGCCATGGGACAGCGCGCAGGTGAACGGACCCGG
>JBKQQQ010001135.1:0-10586 GCA_052144275.1 Streptosporangiaceae bacterium | reverse complement strand
CGCGTCGGCGACCTCGAAGCGGGCGCGCAGGCCTCGTTCGGCCGCCTTCTGGACGGCCCGCTGGAAGGCGCGCCCGGAGACGTCGACGCCCGTCGCGTCGGCACCGTGGTCGGCGACCAGCAGGGCCTGTTCCCCTGTGCCGCAGCCGGAGTCGAGCACCCGCCCGGACAGCAGGCCCTGCTCCGCGAGCCGCACGAAGGCCGGCTGCGGCCGGCCGATGTCCCACGGCGCGGGCACGCTCGCCGTGTACGCCTCGTCCCAGCCCGGCACGGTCATGGTGTCCAAAATTACCAGGTCGGGGCTTCGCTCAGAGCTTTCCCTGGTTTCGCGAGGTCAGGATGATCTGAGCCACGATATAAGGGGTCAAGCCGAGTTTGTCGGCTATCTCCTTTGGCCGCAGTCCTTGCTCGTTGTAGAGAAGCGTCAGTTTCTCTTGCGACTTGCTCCACGGGCGGCGCGGCGCCGGGCGCGGGGGCGGGCGGCGCTGAGCGGGCGGAGCGCCGTCCGAGCGGCCGGCGGTAACCCTGGCCAGGTCGGGCCCTGTGACGGGGCCGGATGAAGGCAGCGAGGTACCGAACGAACCTCGCCGCTGATCGCGGAACTTGCCACCGGCCAATTCGTCCCGGGTGCGCTCGTCAAGCAGCAGGTACGCCTCTGCCGCCTTGTTCACCCCGACGGCCACCATGGTCAGGCCCTTGAGATTTTTTTCCTGGCATGCGGGCGCCATGCAGTAGTCGTATTTCTTGGCCCGGTCGGGATGCAGCTCGCTCCCGCAGGTTATGCACTGCGCCATTAACCTTCTTTCGTCCAAAGCACATGACGGCGCGTTCCATCGCTCTACGATAAAACGCCATGCCGTTCAGCGGTGTTCCCGGGCCGGGGCGGTGAACAGGCCTCTTACCCGGCGGGCCGCGACAGCGATACCGCCAGCGATGGGCAGGAACGCGAAGCCGGTGACGACCGGCGAGTAGCCCAGCGTCTGCTGCAGGTAGTAGGTCGGGAACAGGAACGTGCCGAACATCCCGGCCGAGGCGATGAGCATGGACGCGTACGCGCCGCCCCGGTTACGGTCCAGCACGACCCGCGGCGGAAGCAGCGGGTTGGCGGCCCGGCCCTGCCAGAGCGCGAACGCGACGAGCAGCACCACGCCCGCGAAGATCAGGTTGACCTGACCCTGATCCTCGATGGCCTGCGGCCCGGGCGCGAGGGCGTTACCCCGCTTCCGGTGGCCGCGCTGCTGCCCGAGGAGATGGAGAAGAGCATGCGGCAGGCCGACCCGCGACACCGCTGAGAGCAAGCTCGATTTGCATTTGCAAGTGCATGTACAAGGCGTTAACGAATCAAATTCTGCAATCGTTAGCAGTACCTCTGCGTCATCGCTTGGATTTACCGCGACGGTAGCCTACGGCACCGTGTCACCGCAGCTAGGCGTCCCACCCGGGGTCCAGCGAGAACAATCGGCCGCGCGTGGAAATAAGCACGCCAGGCGACGTACGCCGATGCGTGACATATCGGCGAAAACGCCTTAACATAGTCCCTGCGCTTAACGCGCCGTTCCCCGACGGGAAATTACCGCACATCCCGCCGGTCCGCCTTCCCCGCTAGCCAGGTATGACCTCCAGGAGACACCACAGCATGAACCCCGGCGACAGCGTGCAGGACGCCACCCGGCCAGGGCCGGATGAAGCCAACGGCTTGGGTGCTACCGCTGACGGGCCGACGCGATCGCCGAGAACCCAGAAACCCCTCCAGGACATCCAGGACCTCATCGACAAGCTCGCGGCCGTGACCCAGCAGTTGCGCCGCCCGGGGAGCGTGGCAGGCCCGTCGAGCTAGACGCTGTCGAACTAGACGCTGTCGAACTAGACGCTGGTGAATTAGGCACTGGTGAATTAGGCACTGAGGCAACTCAGCAGCCGCAGGCTGTCTGCCGCGCTGAGCGCGGCGGCGCGCAGCAGCGCGAACGCCCGGATATAGCGGGCGACGTCCTCCTGGCTCTCCAGGTAGACGCCGCCCGATAGGGCCTCCAGGTAGACGACGCCCAGGCTGGGCGCGTCGGGAAACCTCAAGATGGCCAGCGAGGCGCTGCCCGCGGCGGCGTGCGCGCCGGCCGAGAACGGCAGCACCTGGACGGTGAGGCTGGGAAAGTCATCGATCAGCCGAACGAGATGGCTGATTTGCCCCGCCATCACCCCGGGGCCTCCCACCGCCTGGCGCAGGGCACCCTCGCCGAGGATCACCGACAGGCGCCGACCCGAGGATCTTGGGTCCAGGACGACCTGGCGCCGCATGGCCTTGGCCGCCACCACGTCCTGGAGCTGCTGATCCGTCGCGTACCCGGGCTCGACGGCGGCGATCGCGCGGGCGTAGTCGTCGGTTTGCAGCAGACCGGGGATGACCTGCGCCTCGTAGGTCATGATCTCGGAAGCGGCGGACTCCATGATGACGTAGTCCAGGTACGCGCCGGGCAAGACGTCCGCGTACGGGTGCCACCAGCCGCGCTTGCCGCCGCGGCTCGCGATGGCCACCAGGGCGGCCTGCTCGCGGTCCGGCACGCCGTACTCGGCCAGCAGCTCGCGCAGTTCCTTGGGCCTGATGCCGCGCTGGCCGGTCTCGATCCTGCTGATCTTCGACCGGTCGCACTCCAGCACGCGGGCCGCGTCTTCCAGCGTGTAGCCCGCATTGTCCCGGTACCGGCGCAGCGCGCCTCCGACGAGGCGGCGCCGCACGGGGGGCTCTCCGCTCACGATTCCTGCCTTTCCGCGGCCTTCTGCCGCGTAAGGGGTTATTTACAGAAGAACGTAGCACTTGATGTAGTCCACGAAGGGTAACGACACGCCAGACGGGGTCGGTTAGGGCCGCAGGCGGCCGAGTGCGCCGAGGATGCGGTTCTCCGAGACCGGGACCTGGGTCCCGAGTGTCTGGGCGAACAGGCTGACCCGGAGTTCCTCGAGCATCCAGCGCACCTCGGTCACGTCGGCGTCGTTACGGCGCGCGGCGGGCAGGCCGGCCAGCGCCTGCTGGTAGGCCTGTTCCACCCGGTGGGCAACGGCCATGTTGGCCGCGTCGCGGGCCGGGTTTTCCGGCAGCTTGTCCAGCCGCCGCTCGATCCCCCGCAGGTAGCGGGTCAGGTGCGGCAGCCGGCGGTACCCGGTGGCGGTCACGAACCCCGGGTAGATGAGCCCGGACAGCTGAGCGCGCATGTCACTCACGGCTGGCTGCACGGCGTCGGCACGGACGTCCTGGAGCCGGGCCTCGCCCCCGTGCGCCAGGCGCAGGGCCGACTCCACCTGCGTCACCACGTCGGCGGTCACCTCGTGCAGGCGGGACCGCACCGCGGCGGACAGCCGCTCGAAGCCCTCGCGGTCCCAGGCCGGCCCGCCCGCCCCGGCCATCAGGTAGTCCGCGGCGCAACTGACGCAGTCGGCGAACATCGCCGCGACGCCGCCGTGCGGGTTGTGGCTGAGCGCCAGCTTGGCCCGGGTGGACAGGCCGCCTGCGATCGACTTGACCGGCGACGGCGCGCCGAGCAGGATCAGCCGCCGCGTGCCGGCCCACATCGCCGTGCGCGCCGCGGCCTCGGTCTCGAACAGGCGCACGTCTACCTTGTCGCCCGCATCGAACAGGGCAGGGTAGGCCACCACGGTGCCCTCACGGAACACCCGGGGCAGCGCGTCGAAGTTCCACGACGTCAGCCCGGTGCGGGTGATGCCCGCCGCGGCCTGGGACAGCACCGCCCGCAGCCGCGGCCTGAGCTCGCGCTGCAGCTCAGCGACGTCCTTGCCTTCGGCCAGGACGCGGCCGGAGTCGGTCACCCGGACAGTGATCCGCAGGTGCCGCGGCAGTTTGGCCAGGTCCCAGGTGTCGCGCGGGACGGTCACCCCGCGCAGCGACCGCAACTGCTGGGCCACGGCGTCACGCAGGTCCCCGGACGGCTCCCCGAGGCGGGCGACGACCTCCCGCGCGACGTCCGGCGCGGGCACCAAGTCACGCCGCAGGGCCTTGGGCAGCGACCGGATCATCTCGGTGACCAGCTCAGCGCGCAGCCCGGGCACCTGCCAAGAGAACTCGGCCGCGTTCACCTGGTTGAGCCTGCTCAGCGGGATGTCCACGGTCACGCCGTCCGTTTCGCTGCCCGGCTCGAAGGCATAGGAAAGCGGCACCGGCGGCATCCCGGCGGACTCCGAGGTCCAGACGTCGGGGTAGGCGTCGGTGCTGACCTCGGCTCGGAGCAGGTCGCTGGCCAGATGCGTGAGCAGCCCGGGATCGGCCCGGCGGGCCTGCTTCCACCAGGTATCGAAGTGCTGGGCCGAGACCACGTCCGCCGGGATCCGCGCGTCGTAGAACGCGAACAGCTCGTCCTCGCCGGCCACCAGGCCGCGGCGGCGGGCCCGGTGCTCGACCTCCTCGGCCTCGGCGAGCAGCCGTCTGTTCTCGGCGAAGAACCGGTGGCTGGTCTGCCAGTCGCCCTCCACCAGCGCATGCCTGATGAACAACTCCCGCGCCGCCACCGGATCGATGCGCCCGTAGCTGACCTTGCGGTCCACCACCAGCGGCACCCCGTACAGGGTCACCTTCTCCAGCGCGACCGCCCCGCCCCGCTTCTTCTCCCAGTGCGGCTCGCTGTAGCTGTGCCTGACCAGGTGCCTGGCCAGCGGCTCCACCCACTCGGGCTCGATGCGCGCCACGGTGCGCGCCCACAGCCGGGACGTCTCCACCAGCTCGGCCGCCACGATCCAGTCCGGCGCCTTCCTGGACAGGCTGGATCCGGGGAAGATGGCGAACCGCGCGTTGCGCGCGCCGAGGTACTCGGCCCGCGCCCGCCGACCCGCAGACCCGGTGGGCGCCGAGGCGGCCGCCCTGACGGGTTCGGTCTTCATGCCGATCTGCGATAGCAGTCCAGCCAGCAGGGAAACGTGCACCCGGGATCGTTCGGCCGAAGAAGAACTGACCGTCACCCCGAGATCGCCGGCCAGCCTTTGCAACTGCCCCTGGAGGTCCTGCCACTCACGGACGCGCAGGTAGTTCAGGAAGTCGGCACGGCACATGCGGCGGAAGGCCGAGGAGGAGAGCTCGCGCTGCCGCTCGGCCAGGTACTCCCACAGGTTCAGGTAGGCGATGAAGTCCGAGTCCGGGTCGGCGAACCGGCGGTGCTTGTCGTCGGCCTGCTGCTGCGCGTCGGCGGGCCGCTCGCGCGGATCCTGGATGGACAGCGCCGACGCGATGATCAGCACCTCGCGGACGCAGCCGTTCGGTTCGGCTTCGAGGATCATCCGGCCGATACGCGGGTCCACGGGAAGCCGGGCCAGCTTGCGCCCCAGGCCGGTGATGCCGCCACCTTTGAACGCGTTCAACTCGGTGAGGAGAGTCAGTCCGTCGGCGATGTTGCGGGCGTCGGGCGGGTCGATGAACGGGAAGGCGGGGACGTCGCCGAGGCCGACGGCCGCCATCTGCAAGATCACCGAGGCCAGGTTGGTGCGCAGGATCTCAGGATCGGTGAACTCCGGGCGCGACTCGAAATCCTCTTCGGAGTACAGCCGGATGCAGATGCCGTCGGAGGTGCGCCCGCTGCGGCCCTTGCGCTGGTTGGCCGACGCCTGCGAGATCGGCTCGATCGGCAGCCGCTGAACCTTGGTCCGGTAGCTGTACCGGGAGATGCGCGCGGTGCCCGGGTCGATGACGTACTTGATACCGGGCACGGTGAGCGAGGTCTCGGCGACGTTGGTCGCCAGCACCACGCGGCGGGTGTAACTGGACGCGGGGCGGCGCTCGAAGACCCTGTGCTGCTCGGCGGCCGACAGCCGCGAGTACAGCGGGAGCACCTCGAGGCGTTCCCGGCCGGCCAGCAGGTCCGCGGTGTCCCGGATCTCACGCTCGCCGCTGAGGAATACCAGGATGTCGCCGGGGCCCTCGGCGGAAAGCTCGTCCACCGCGTCGCTGATGGCCTGCCCGAGGTCGGCCTCCTCGCCTTGGAGCGGGCGGTACCGGACTTCCACCGGGTAGGTCCGGCCGGATACCTCGACGATCGGCGCACCGGAGAAGGCCGCCGCGAACCGCTCCGGGTCGATGGTCGCGGAGGTGATGATCACCTTCAGGTCCGGGCGCTGGGGCAGCAGCTGCCTGAGGTAGCCGAGGATGAAGTCGATGTTCAGGCTGCGCTCGTGCGCCTCGTCGAGGATGAGCGTGTCATACCGGCGCAGCTGCCGGTCGCGGGCGAGCTCGTTCAGCAAGATGCCGTCGGTCATCAGCTTGACCAGCGTGTCGTCGGCGGACACGTCGGTGAACCGGACCTTGTAGCCGACCGTCTCGCCCAGCGGGCTGCCCAGTTCCTCGGCTATCCGCTCCGCGACCGTCCGGGCCGCCAGCCGCCGCGGCTGGGTGTGGCCGATCTGCCCGTCGACGCCGCGGCCCAGCTCAAGGCAGATCTTGGGAATCTGGGTCGTCTTGCCCGAGCCGGTCTCCCCCGCGATGATCACCACCTGGTGGTCGCGGATGGCCGCCAGGATCTCGTCCTTGCGCTGGCTGACGGGCAGCTCAGCCGGATACGAGATCGGCGGCATGGCCGCGCGGCGGGCAGCGCGCGCGGCGGCGCGCCCGGCCGGCGGCCTGGAGCGCCCGGAACGCCCGGCCCGCGGCCGGGCGGGCGAAGACGTCACAGGACTCGACTCCATACCGGCGGGAAGAATAGATCAGACTGGTCCCCACCGCATAACAGATTTCCGCCCCGTAGCCTTCCGCCAGGGGTTACCGGCCGCCAGGAGCTACTGGTCCAGGCCGAGGGTGAACGTCGGCCGGGGGGAGGTGTCCGGCATCCGGTGCTCCTCGGCGAGCCGCCGGACCGCGGTGCCGGTGGCCAGGAACTCGGTCGCGTGCTCGCCCCAGACGTGGTTGGCGACCTCCACGCTGACGCCGACGATGCCGGACGACTGGGCCTGCGCCGCCTCGGCCTGCATTCGCGCCAGCGCCAGCTCGCGGGCCTCATAGACGCCCTGGGTGAACTGCAGCATCTCCTGGTTCTGGCCGGTCTGGCGCAGCGACTGCATCACGCCCTGGTGCGCGATGTGATACACGCAGGTGCCGAGCACGAAGGCGACCGGCACCGCGCCGGCTGCCAGGAGCCGGAAGAAGTCCTGCGCCGACAGGTCGGAGGTGAACGCGCGGCCGTCGGGCGCCCGGTGCGCGCCCTGGCCCGCCAGGTGGCGGACCGCGGTGCCGGTCGCCACGAACTCCAGGCAGCTCTGGCCCCAGGCGTACATCTGCATCCGCAGGTTCACGCCGACGATGCCGTCGGCGGCCAGGTGGTCGGCCTCGGCGCGCATCCTGGCCATGGCCAGTTCCCGGGCGTTGTACATGGCCTGCGTGAGGACCTGCAGCTCGGTGTTCTGGTTCCACCGGCCGACCTGCAGGCCCACGTGGTAGATCGAGGAGCCGACGACGAAGCCGAGGGGCTCGAATCCCGCCTCGCCGAGCAGCACGTACTCCGACACCGACAGGTCGGAGGTGAAGACGCCGGCCGGGTTGGCGCCGGCCGTCTGAGCGAGCCGGCCGTCGGCCGCCTTCGGCTCCCATACCGCCGTCGCCTGGTTCTGCTGATTTCCGAACAGCGGCATCGTGGCCTCCTGTTGACTATGGTGAGTGCCCGCCGGGAGCCCATTATCGCCCTAGGAGCCCAGCGCGTAGAAGCGGGTGGCGGTACCGCCCAGGACGGCGTCCCGCCCGGCCGGGGAGAGGTAGTGCAGCCGCTCGGTGTTCCACCGGTGCAGATGCGCGTCGATCACCACGAGGAACACCCTGCCACGCCGGTGGGCTGGTTGGATGGGGGCATGAGTCTTCAGCTCACCTTCGCTCCCGCTTTGTCCCGGCCGGACCTGCTTGCCGCGCCCGTGGCGGCGGCGCTGCGCGACCTGCCGGAGGTCGAGGTAGCCGAGATCGACCCGGCGCTGGCGGATACCGCGGCGTTCTGCGAGCGCTACGGTGTCTCGCCCGCGGAGTCGGCGAACTGCGTGGTCATCGCGGCCAGGCGCGGCGGGGAGACCAGCTACGCGGCCTGCATGGTGGCCGCGACCACCCGGGCGGACGTCAACGGCCTGGTGCGCAGGCACCTGGACGTGCGGAAGGCGTCCTTCGCGCCGGTGGAGGTGGTGACCGCCGCCACCGGCATGGAGTACGGCGGGATCACGCCGGTGGGCCTGCCCGAGGGCTGGCTGGTCCTGGTCGACGAGGCCGTGGCCAAGACCGGGTCGGTGGTGATCGGATCCGGCATCCGCGGTTCCAAGCTGAGGCTGCCCGGCCGCCTGCTCGCTGCGCTTCCGGCCGCCCAGGTGCTGCCCGGCCTCGGCGTTCCGCAGAACGGAGCCGGTGTCCCACCGGGTACCTAAGAAGGTACGCAGGGTGCCACCGACCCACCGTGACCCTCGACACATCATGACGCCACGGTCAATCCTGAATTGACACTCAGCGCTCTCACGGGCATGCTGGATGAAGTTGAAAAACGGGACACCTCGTTCGGTGAGGCGTCTTCACGGACATAGGCCACTGATCCCAACCGTCGAGAGACGCTCCGGATCAGGACACCTCTCCCCGGCCTAAGGGGTGAGGCCAAGTGGCTGGCGATCGAGATACCGGTCAAGCGCCGGCGGTCGCAATACGCCGTGGAGTGCCAAAGCTCTTACGAGAGAGGTGCCGGCCAGGGATTTCCTAGCCCCTGGCGTGTGTTTCCTCAGGTGTCACGCGGTGAGTGCGACCTGGCGCCCCCGTGCGTCGCGACAGAAGGGAGGCATGCGATGGACTCTGATAGTCCGGGCCGAAGTTGGCCCCTCTCGCTGCTCTCCCATTCTGTTCCGGGCACACGCCGGTAGTACCAATCCGCACGTCCTTAAATTAGCCTTGCGCCCCTGCTCAGGGGCTGTTCGGCGTGTGCCCCCGTTCCGTCCGTTTCGTGACGTGAAAGGGGTGTTCACCATGGCCACCATTACTCGTACTGCCGTATTGGACGAGGCGCACGTCGGCGACATCCGCGGCGCGCTCGGCACGATCTCCGCCGATGACTTCGCTCCGCGGGCCGGTCTGTCCGCCAAGCTCAAGACGCTGCTGGCCATCGTGGGCCCCGGGCTGATCGTGATGTGCGGCGACAACGACGCCGGCGCGTTCTCCACCTACGGCCAGGCCGGGCAGAATTACGGCACCCGGCTGCTGTGGACGCTGCTGCTGCTGATCCCCGTGCTGTACGTGAACCAGGAGATGGTGCTCAGGCTCGGCGCGGTCACCGGGGTCGGCCACGCCCGGCTGATCATCGAGAGGTTCGGGAAGTTCTGGGGCGCGCTCGAGGTCATCGACCTGTTCATCCTGAACGCGCTCACCCTGGTCACCGAGTTCATCGGGATCACCCTGGCCGCCGGGTACCTCGGCGTGCCCAAGCTCGTCGCGGTGATCCTGGCCGCCGGCGTGATCCTGGCCGCGGCGTCCACCGGCAGCTTCCGCAGGTTCGAGCGGATCGCGGTGGCGTTCTGCGCCGGGTCGCTGCTGCTTATCCCGCTGTACCTGGTCAGCCACCCGTCCGGCGCGCAGATGGCGCACGGCTTCACCACCCCTAGCCTGCCCGGCGGCTCCGGCCAGATGGCCACCGTCATGCTGCTGATCATCGGCATCGTCGGCACCACGGTGGCGCCATGGCAGCTGTTCTTCCAGCAGTCCTACGTGGTCGACAAGCGGATCACCCCACGGTTCATCCGCTACGAGAAGGTCGACCTGTGGATCGGCATCGTGATCGTCGTGCTCGGCGCGGGCGCGCTGATGGGCGCGACCGCCGCCGCCTTCGCCGGGACGAAGGGCGCGGGTAACTTCACCGACGCCGCCGGGCTGGCGCACGGCATCGCGGCCCACGCGGGCCGGATCGCGGGCGCGGTGTTCGCGGTGGCCCTGCTCGACGCGGCCATCATCGGGGCGTTCGCGGTCTCGCTGTCAACGGCGTACGCGGTCGGCGACACGCTCGGCCTCAAGCACTCGCTGCACCGGGGATTCCGCCAGGCCAAGGGCTTCTACGCGATCTATGCCGGGCTGATCGCCGTGGCCGCGACCATCGTGCTCATCCCCCACGCCCCGCTCGGCCTGATCATCGAGGGCGTGCAGGCGCTGGCCGGCGTGCTGCTCCCGGCCGCCGCAGTATTCCTGCTGCTGCTGTGCAACGACCGCGCGGTCCTCGGGCCCTGGGTCAACAACCGCGGCACCAACATCTTCACCTCGGCGGTGATCACCGTGCTGGTGGCGCTGTCGGTCGTGCTGACCGCCTCGGTGCTGGACCCCGGCATCACCGACCGGCAGATCCTGGGCATCGTCCTGGGCTGCGTGGCGGTCGCGGTGGCCGGCGGCGGCTGGACCCTGATCCGGTCGTTCCGGGCGCACAGTTCGGTCGAGATGGACCGCCGTGACCGGGAGACCTGGCGGATGCCGCCGCTCAACATGCTGTCCAAGCCGGTCATGTCCACCCCCCGCAAGATCGGCCTGACCATCTTGCGCAGCTACCTTGCCATCGCCATGGTCCTGGTCATCGTCCGCCTCGTCCAGATGGCCATCGGGCACTAAGGCTT
>JBKQQQ010001134.1:0-3619 GCA_052144275.1 Streptosporangiaceae bacterium | reverse complement strand
CCCGCAGGCACCTCTCCGCCTCGTCACGCAGCCCCGCTCCGTCATCGGCCATGCCTTCATTGGTATCAGCCGCCGCCGTCAATCGGCCCAGATCGGCGATATGTCATACTCGGGGGAAACATCGGATCTATCCGGGGCGGGCTGATGGGCGGCGGCGGAGGAACGGGTTGGCGGTAACCGACGAGGCCATCGAGAAGATCAAGGCCATGATCACGTCCGGCGCGCTGCGCGCGGGCGACCGGCTGCCGCGTGAGGCGGACCTGGCCGCCGATCTCGGGCTGTCGCGCAGTTCGCTGCGCGAGGCGGTCCGTGCGCTGTCCCTGGCCAACATCCTCGACGTGCGGCGCGGCGACGGGACCTACGTGACCAGCCTGGAGCCGCGCCTGCTGCTCGAGGCGCTGAGCTTCATCGTCGACTTCCACCGCGACGACACGCTGCTCGAGTTCCTCCGGGTCCGGCGCATCCTCGAACCCGCCGCCACCGCGATGGCGGCGGAGCGGATCACCGAAGAGGAGAGCGACGGCCTGCGCGCCCTGCTCGACAGCATCGGGCCCGATCCGGCGGCCGAGGACCTGGTGGCCAACGACCTGGAGTTCCACCGGCGGATCGTGGCCTGTTCGGGGAACTCGGTGCTCACCTCGCTGCTGGAGTCGATGTCCGGGCCGACCACCCGCGCCCGGGTTTGGCGCGGCCTCACCGAGACCGGCGCGCGCAGGCGGACGCTGGCCGAGCACCGCGCCATCCTCGACGCGCTCGCCGCCCACGATCCGGAGGTGGCCAGGTCCTGGGTGACGGTGCACATCGCCGGCGTCGAGCAGTGGCTGGCGTCGGTACCGTGACCGACTACGTGTCCATCAGGGACCTCAGCGTCCCCGCGGTCATCGGCGTGCACGACTGGGAACGCGAGGTCGAGCAGACCCTGCTCATCAGCGTGGACATGGTCCCGGCGACGGCCGACGTGCGGAAAGCTGCGGCGAGCGATAACCTCGCGGACGCGCTCGACTACTCGGCGGTGGCGAGCACCATCGCGGCGGTGGTGCGCGAAGGCCAGTTCCACCTCATCGAGACCGCCGCCGAGCGCGTCGCCGAACGACTGCTCGCCGATTTCCCGGTGACCTCGCTCCGCCTCGAACTCCGCAAACCCATCAATGCTGGCGCCTACACCGCCGCGATCACCATCGAACGCACGAGCTAAACTCCTTGATCATGAAGACTTTACAGTTCCCACAGACGGGCGGCAGGGTGTCGAAGGCCCGGATTCCTGCGTCCCGGGCCGCGGCCAGCGTCCCGGCGGCCGTCTCGTCGCTGACTGGCGCGTAGAGGCCGCCGATGGGCGCGCCGCCAAAGACGAGGCCACCGGAGACGAGCGGAGAGGCGCCGAGCGGGTCGTTCACGGTCACGGCATCCCGCGGTCGCGCCACGCCGGCCCGACGGGTAGGCGTACTCCTCCAGCGTCCCGGCCAGGATCTCGGTGGACGCTCCCGGCGCCTCCGGTGCGTCGGTCCTGATGACGACGTAGGCGGCGGAGTAGTCCGGCGCCGCGTTCATCGCGTCGGACCCCGCGAGCGTGCGGGAGGTGGGGAACCGCACGTCGAAGGTGTCGAAGCCGGTGATCTTCGTCATTCGGCGCTCGCCTCGCCGCCGTCTAGGTCGGCCTCGGCCGCGTGCGCAGTCCTTGCATGCCGCCGTCCACCGCCAGCGCCGTGCCGGTGGTGGCCCCGGCTAGCGGGCTGGCCAGGTAGGCGATGGCCGCGGCGACCTCGTCCGCGCTGACCAGCCGGCCCATGGGCTGGCGCGCGTTGAGCGCGGCGCGTTCGGCGGCCGGGTCGGGCGCGGCGTCGAGCAGCCTGCTCACCCACGGGGTGTCGGCCGTGCCGGGGTGCACGCAGTTCACCCTGATGCCTTCGGCCACGTAGTCGGCCGCCATGGCCAGCGTGAGGGAGTACACGGCGCCCTTGCTCGCGCTGTACAGCGCCCGCTGCGGCAGGCCCGCGATGGCCGCGACCGAGCAGGTGTTGACGATGGCGGCCTGGCCGCGCTCGCGTGCCGCCTGGCGCAGCAGCGGCAGGGCCGCCCGGGTGGTGCGCACCATGCCGAGTACGTTCACGTCGAGGACCCGGTGCCACTCGTCGTCGTCGTTGTCCTCGACCGTCCCGGCCGCGCCGATGCCGGCGTTGTTCACGACGATGTCGAGCCGACCCATCGCGCGGGCGGCCTCGGCCACGGCGGCGCGGACCGCGGCGTCGTCGGTCACGTCGGCGACAACCGGGTAAAGGTCGGCGCTTTCCTGCGCGGCCTTGAACCCTTCCATCCCTTCATCCCTGTCCAGCACGGCGACACGGGCGCCGCGGGCGGCCAGCAGCCGGGCCGTGGCCAGGCCGATGCCCGAGGCACCCCCGGTGACCAGGGCCGCCAGCCCGGCGAACTCAGGTGATTGCTCCGTCATCAGAATCGCGGCGTGGAGACCCCGGCCTTCAGGCCGGGGTGAAAAGGCCGCTCCACCTCCCGAGAAATGTCAGTGGTATCCGATAGTGTGTTCGCATGTCCAGGTACCGGCTGCTCCCCACCCCCGCCCAAGAGACGGTGCTGCGGGACCACTGCGGCCACGCCCGGTACCTGTGGAACCTGGCCGTCGAGCAGCACTCCCACTGGCACCCGGGCCGCAGGAACGCTCCTGGCTACCTGGAGCAGTGCCGGCAGCTCACCCAGGCGCGGGCGGAGCACCCGTGGCTGGCCGCCGGCTCCCAGACCGTCCAGCAGCAGGCCCTGCGGGACTTCGCCCGGGCGATGGCCGCGTTCTTCGACCCGGGCAACCCGGCCGGGCGGCCGTCGTGGCGCAAGGCCGGGCGGGACGAGGGATTCCGCATCGTGGGGCGGCGCGGGCGGCAGTGGGACGTGCGCCGCCTGTCGCGCAAGGTCGGCCAGGTCTGGGTGCCCAAGGCCGGGTGGGTGCGGTTCCGCTGGTCCCGCGCCGTGCCGCCGGAGGTGAAGTCCTACCGGGTGAGGATGGACCGCGCCGGGCGCTGGCATGTCGCCTTCGCGGCCGTTCCCGAGCCGGTCCCGGCACCGGGCACCGGCGAGGTCGTAGGCATCGACCGGGGGGTGGTGGTCTCCGCGGCCCTGTCCACGGGCGAGTTGCTGCACTGCCCCGCCCTGGCCGGGCGGGAGCGGATCAGGCTGCGGCGGCTGCAGCGCATGCTCGCCCGCGCTGCACGGGGATCGAGCCGCCGCGGCCGGGTCAGGCACGCGGTCGCCCGGCTGCGGGCCCGGGAGACGGACCGGCGCAAGGACTGGGCGGAGAAGACCAGCACGGACCTGGCGCGCCGGTTCGACGTGATCCGGGTCGAGGACCTGAAGATCGGGAACATGACCCGGTCCGCGAAAGGCACGCCGGAGAGCCCGGGCCGGAACGTCCGGCAGAAGGCCGGGCTGAACCGGGGCATCTTGCGGTCGGGGTGGGGGCTGCTGGTGCGCCGGCTGGAGGAGAAAGCGCCCGGCCGGGTGGAGAAGATCAAGCCGCATTACACGAGCCAGCGGTGCTCGGCGTGCGGGCAGGTGGACCGGGACTCGCGTGAGAGTCAAGCCGTGTTCCGGTGCACTGCCTGCGGTTTCGCCTGCC
>JBKQQQ010001133.1:0-5537 GCA_052144275.1 Streptosporangiaceae bacterium | reverse complement strand
ACGGACCTGGCTGACTCGCTCCGGCGCCTGCTGTCCGATCTGGTGGCGGAACGCCGTCCGGCCGCCCTGTGCCTGCACCGGGAGAACCTTCCCGAGGCGCTCGCCGCGGTGTGCTCGGCGCTCGGCGCGCCGGCCGCGGTACCCGCGGATCCGTCGCTGCCCAAGGGTGGTTTCTGGGTTGTGCACGCGGCCGCGGGGGAACTGGCCGGGCTGGAGCGCTACGACGTGTCCGGCGCCTGACGATCCCGGGTGCGCTGGCCCACGGCGTGCTCACCCGGCGTGATGCCTGCGGCTCCGTCCCTGCTCGGCGTGACCTCCGCGGCCCTGGGACCGCTTGGCCTGATTTGCTCGCCCGGCCTGTTTTCCGCGGTTTCGGGTTCGTGTGCCGCGACCTCTGCGGTTTCGGGTTCGCTCGGCGCGGCCTCCGCGGCTTGTTCGGTGCCGCTGGCCTCGCCCGCTTCGCCGGCCGGGGTGGCCACAGCAGGCGCGCGGCGCCGGCGGCGGCGGCGCCGGATGCGCCAGGCGACATAGCCGGCGACCAGCACCGCCAGCGCGATGAGCACGTAGTAGGAGTAGAGCGTTATGTAGTGGTAGATCGTGGTGATGTGGTCTCCGGCGAGGTAACCGAGGCTGACCCAGGTCCCCACCCACAAGGCGGCGCCGAGGGCGTTGAAGGCGAGGAAACGCAGCCAGTGCATGCCGGTGATGCCGGCGATTATCCCGTTCGCCTGGCGCAGGCCCTCGACGAAGCGCGCGAACGTGATGACTATGGCGCCGCGCCGGTCGAAGAAGGCCTCGGCCTTGTTCAGTCGCTCTTCGGTCAAGAACACGTACTTGCCCCACCGCAGGGCCAGGGCGCGGCCACCGAAGTGGCCGATGGCAAAGCCGATGTTGTCGCCGAGAACGGCCGCGAGGAAGGCCACGACGCCGACGGCCACGACGTTGAGCCTGCCCGCGCCCGCGTAGACGGCACCGGCGATCAGTATCGTCTCGCCGGGCACGGGAATGCCGAAGTCCTCCAGCATGAGCAGCAGGCCGATCGCCCAGACGCCGTAATGCTGCAGGGGGGAGGAGAGGGCGTCAAGGAAGCCGGGCAGCGGCGGTGGGCTGCCGGCCAGCGCCGCAGCGGTCATCAGCACCGGTACGGTCATCCCTCGGGTTCGGCGGAGCCATCCAGCGTAGCCGCCTCCTTCGCGAGCGCTTGGGCATCGCGCAGCGCGTGGGTGACCGGTTCGGCGGTCAGCTCGATCTGCCAGGGTCTCGCCCCGTACCCGGCGAGTGCCTCGGCCACGGCCTGCTCGTCGCATGGCCGCGGGGGATCCCAGCTGAGCCTGCGCAGCGCGTCGGGGGAGAGCAGGTTCTCCACCGGCAGCCTGTTTTCCTCGGCCAGAGCCGCCACGACCACGCGCGCCGCTGCCAGGCGGGCGGCGGCGGCGGGATCGCGCTCGGCCCAGCGGTGCACCGGCGGCGGCCCGTTGGGTATCGCTCCGCCAGTGGTCTCAGGTAGCTCGTGGTCGGCGCTGGCCCGGGCCCGCGCCACCGCGGCCAGCCATTCCTTCTCGTGCCGTCGGGCCTGACGGCCGGCGAACCCGCTGATCCTGGTCAGCTGAGCATGGTTAGCCGGGAGGTACCTGGCCGCCTCGACGATCGCCGTGTCGGGCAGGACACGGCGCGGGGACAGGTCTGCGACCTGGGCGATCTTGTCCCTGGCCAGCCAGAGCTCGCGGACTACAGCGAGTCCGCGGCGGGACTGCACCCGGTGGATGCCCGAGGTGCGCCGCCACGGGTCCGGTCGCGCCGGGGCGGGGCGGGTGGCGAGCACGGCCTCGAACTCCTGGCGGGCCCAGTCGGTCTTGCGCTGGTCAGCGAGTTCGGCCGCGAGGGCGTCCCGCAGCTCGACCAGCACCTCGACGTCGAGCGCCGCGTAGCGCAACAGTTCCTCGCGCAGCGGGCGGGCCGACCAGTCGGCCGCCGAATGGCCCTTCTCCAGGTGGAAGCCGAGCACCTCTTCGACCAGCGTGCCGAGGGCCACCCGCGGGTAGCCGAGCAGCCTCCCGGCTAGTTCGGTGTCGAATAGCCGCTGCGGCCGGAAGCCGATTTCAGCCAGGCACGGCAGATCCTGCGACGCCGCGTGGAGCACCGCCTCGGCGTCACCTACGGCGGCGTCGACGCCAGACAGGTCGGGGCAGGCGATCGGGTCGATGAGAACCGTGCCTGCTCCGGCGCGGCGGAGCTGGACCAGGTAGGCACGCTGGCCGTAGCGGTAACCGGAGGCGCGTTCGGCATCGACCGCGACGGGTCCCTCGCCGTCGGCTAGCCTGGCGGTCACCTCGGCCAGCACCGCGTTCGTCTCGACGACCGGCGGCAGGCCGTCGCGGGGCTCGAGCAGTGGGACGATCCCGCCAGCCTCAGTGCCTGCCGGAGCGCGCGCGTCGGCCAAGCCGCCGCGCGGCCGCTCACTGCCTGCCGGAGCGCGCGCGTCGGCCAAGCCGCCGCGCGGCCGCTCACTGCCTGCGCTCACCCGTGCCCCGGTTGCCGCAATGCCCGCGTTCCCGGCGGTTCCAGGCCGGCCGCGGCGGATAGGCAGTCGCACCACGCCGCGATGTGCGCCGAGAGGTCTAGGGTGTCGAGATCGCTGTCCCCGGCGGATCCGTGCGGACCTTCTGGACCGACCGGGGACCACGAGGCACGCAGCTCGAACCCGGTCAGCGGAAGCTCGTCTCGCTTGGCGCCGAAACCCTCGGTGATGACCCTGGTCACGGTGCCGCTCGGCACGGCGTAGCCAGGCACGTGCATGTCCAGGGCCTCGGACAGCCAACTCCAGCCGACCTCCCCGAGCAGGGGGTCGGCCGCCATTTCCGGCTCCACGTCGGCGCGGACGTACGCGACCAGCCGGAAGAAGCCGTCCCAGCCCTGCTGGCCGGCTGGGTCGTAGAGCAGCACCAGGCGTCCCCAGGCCACATCGGTGTCATCCCGCTGGACCGTCGCGGCGATGGCCGCGGCGTAAGGAGCCAGCCGCTTCGGCGCCGGAACGTCCTCGAACGTCAGGTCCCGCTGATTCTGAGCATCCCGGCCTGCCATGAAGGCCGCCGCCGCGGCCGCGAACGTCGCCTCGGCGGCGGAGCCCGCCTCCCGCGTTACCCCGCCAGACGCGCGCGCGGTGACCGCGCTGTAAGCACCTGTCGCCGCGGTGGCACCTGCCGCAGCGCCGGGCGCCGCCCCCGATCGTCTCGGCGCTCGTGATCGCGTGATGCGCTGATCCCGTGGCCCGTCAGTCGACCTCATGACCCGAGCGTACGTGTCGCTCATCGGTCCTCACGCAGCCCGTCTAGATTCATCAGCTGCACGGCATGGAGACCCGTCCTTCAGGTCGGAGTGGAAACGTCGCCGCTTCCCTTCACGGTCTGCTACAATCGAACATGTCTGCGATAGGTAAGCGGACCCGCGGCGGGGCGCGCCGTGGCTGCGCGGGGAGGGATCCGGGATGCCGGGCCTGTGAACCGCGAACCTCAACTGCTCGCCTCCTAACTAGCGGGTGAGTAGCTGGAATCCCCATCTTCAGGCGGGGAGGACGCCAAGCCGAGACACCAATGTTTCGTGCGGATTGTCTGATAGACACCGGCCCGGATGTGGCCGGAAACAGGGCCTGAGCTGTCCGTCCGAGCGGACGGACAGCTCAGGCGGCCCTGGTCGTGCTGTCGCTGCTGAGGTAACCAGGCGCGGGCAGGCCGATGATCAGGGCGTCGCCGCACACCGTGCAGCCCCATTCCCGGCAGTCGCCGTCCGGCGCATCGGGGCAGCTCGCAGGCTCCGCGTGAAACTGCTCGAATAGCCGCTCCTCGCTGCATCCGGCGCAGTGCCTGCTCAATTGGGCGCTGCTCAGCTGCGTCATCCTGGCGACCTCCTCGGTGCGATGCGTCACGGGGCTTGCCGGGGGTTGAAAGGGTTGACGCCGATAGTGGCACGCTCTTGCGCTGATTCGTGGGATCTCGGACGGCGTGTCTCCCGGTGGCTGCCGTGTGAGACGATCCCTGACGTGACCATGTCCCATGCGAAGTCCCCCTTCATGCTTGCCTGCAGGAGAGAGCCAGTTCCTTACACGCCCGTCTGGTTCATGCGGCAGGCAGGCCGGTCGCTGCCCGAGTACCGCCGGGTGCGCGAGGGCATCTCGATGCTCGATTCATGCACCCGCCCGGAGCTGATCACGGAAATCACCTTGCAGCCGCTGCGCCGGTACGACGTGGACGCGGCCATCTTGTTCAGCGACATCGTGGTCCCGCTGCGCGCGGTCGGAATCGACGTCGACATCAAGGCCGGCATCGGGCCGGTGGTCGAGACTCCGGTGCGGACCTCCGCAGACCTGGGACGGCTGCGCCCGCTGAACCCGGATGACGTGCCGTATGTGACCGAGGCAGTGCGGACGCTCGTGACCGAGCTAGCCGAACGCCCGCTGATCGGCTTCGCGGGCGGGCCCTTCACGCTCGCGTCTTACCTGGTGGAGGGCGGGCCGTCCAAGAATCACGACAAGACCAAGGCGCTGATGTACGGCAACCCGCAGCTATGGCACGCGCTCCTCGGCCGGCTCGCCGACATCACCATCTCGTTCCTGCAGATCCAGGTGGCGGCAGGCGCCTCGGCCGTTCAGCTCTTCGACTCGTGGGTGGGTGCGGTAAGCCCTGACGATTACCGGCACGCGATCCTGCCGCATACCAGCCGGATCTTTGCCGCGCTCGAAGGGAAGGGGGGAGGGGAGGCGGGTGGGGTGCCGCGCATCCACTTCGGGGTCGGAACGGGTGAGTTGCTCGGGCTGATGGGGGAGGCCGGCGCCGACGTGGTCGGGATCGACTGGCGCATCCCGCTCGACGAGGCGGTCCGGCGGGTGGAGCCGGGAAAGGCCCTGCAGGGCAACCTCGACCCGGCGGTCCTGCTCGCGCCGTGGGAGGTCATCGAGGAGCGAGCCAGGGACGTGCTCACCCGCGGTCGCACGGCCGAGGGGCACGTGTTCAACCTGGGTCATGGCGTGCTGCCGGAAACCGACCCCAGCGTGCTGGCCAGGCTCGCCGATCTCGTGCACGCCGAGTCGGTCCACACCCCCGGCTGAGCCCAGCCCCGCCCCGCTGCGGCCGCATATTCCGGATCACGGCGGCGCGGGCCGGTCAGGGTGTCCAGTGCGCGACGAAGCCGAGGTAACGTTCGGCGATCGTGCCGCGCGCCTGGTCCGCCGCGTGCTGGCCGCGATCGGACGCCTCGTACTCGCGCACCGTGTCTTCCCAGATGCTGCGCCCGATCGCGAAGCCGACAAAGGCGTCGACCTGGAGTCCGGACCAGCGGCCGGAGGCCGTCAGCTTTCGCCGGAGGCGGACGGTGCGGCTGGCCTGCGCCGGATCAGCCAGCGCCGACCACGGTAGACGACGTATCCGGCGATGGCCGCGATGGCGGCGAACGGTGCTATCGCGCCGAGAAAGGCGAGCGTCCAGGACACCGTGACCCGCAGTGCGTGCCAGCCGGCGCCCAATCCTCCCGCCAGGGTGGGCGGG
>JBKQQQ010001132.1:0-4730 GCA_052144275.1 Streptosporangiaceae bacterium | reverse complement strand
TACACGAGACCTTCGACCTGGCACAGTGGGCACCGCGCAGTTAGGTCATAGGCCATAAGCCGCCAACCGCATATCCTCACCTGCGGAAACATCCGCAAGATCAACTTAGCCAGGAAACTCGGGCTAGATGATGCCGACCGGACTGGCACCGGGCAATCGTCGGCAGAGGTTCTGGGAGTGCCGGGCGCCGTGCTGGCGGACAAGCTAACCGGCCACCTCGTCCGGGAGATCATGCTCCGCGGATCTGGCGGCGGGCCGCTGACGCCGCTGGCCGACCAGTTCAACCATGACCTGACCCACCTGCAGCTCGCACGGCTGGTTGCCCTCGACGTCACCGCGCCGGCGCCGTCGGCCGGCGCGGGAGGCTCGGCCCGGGAGGTCGGACCGGCGCGTCCGGCTGGGGCGGTGCGGGTCAGCGAGGCCGAACCGCGGCGGCTGGGGGTGCATGCGGCGATCAGCGTGCCGGGGGCACCGGACGAGACTCCGCCGGAGTACGTGCCGAGGGATGCCGACGCCGACGAGCATGGTGTGCGGGCCACTGTCGCGGCCGCGGCGCAGCGGGGCGGGTTCGTGCTGCTGGTCGGCGGGTCCTCGGTCGGCAAGACCCGGTGCGCGGTCGAGGCGGTGCAGGCGCTGCTGCCGGACTGGTGGCTCGTGCACCCGGCCGGACCCGCCGAGGTCGTCGCGTTGGCGGCCGCACAGCCGGCGCGGATGGTGGTGTGGCTGGATGAGCTGCAGCGTTACCTGGACGGCGAACGCGGGCTGACCGGCGGCGTGGTGCGGGCGCTGCTGGGTGCCCCGGACCCGGCGGTGATCATCGGCACGCTGTGGCCGGACCGGTACACCGTCTACGCCGCCGTGCCCGCACCCGGCGGCGCCGACCTGCACGCCCGGGAACGCGAAGTGCTGGACCTGGCCGCGGTCATCCGGATCAGCCCAGCGTTCAGCGCGGCAGAGCAGGACCGGGCCCGCTCAGCTGCGGTCCGTGACCCGCGGCTGCAGGTCGCGTTGGGTGCGGCCGGGTATGGGCTGACCCAGACCCTGGCGGCCGCGCCGCAGCTGGTCGCCCGCTGGGAAGACGCCCAGACTGCTGAACCTTACGCGTGGGCGGTGCTGACCGCGGCGCTGGATGCGGCCCGGCTCGGCGCCCGCGCTCCGCTCAGCATTGATTTTCTGCGCGCCGCTGCGCCGGGCTACTGCACCAGCCAGCAGCAGGCCGAGGCGCCGGAGAACTGGTTCGAGCGGGCTCTGGCCTATGCCACCGGCAAGCTGTACGGTGCCGCCGCAGCCCTCAGCCCTGCCGGAGCCGGCATGGGCCAGATCGCCGGGTACACCGCCGCGGACTATCTGATCCAGTACTCCAGCCGGGAACGCCGCTATGAGCGCGTGCCCGCCAGCACTTGGGACGCCGCCCTGGGCCACGTACGCGACCCCGCCGATATCGCTCGGCTCGCCGACAGCGCCAGGAACCGGCTACTGTACCGCTACGCCATCCCGCTGTACCGTCAAGCCGCCGATGCCGGCGACGATTCCGCCGCCTTGTGGTTGACCCTACTGCTGGCTCAGCGCGGCGACCTGGACGGGCTGCGCACCCGGGCCGACGCCGGCGACGGCGTTGCCGCCTTGCACCTTGCAGACCTGCTGGCCGAGCGCGGCGACCTGGACCAGGCCGAGCAGATCCTGCGGGCCCAGGCCGACGCCGGCGACCGGGACGCCGCCGGGCGGCTGGCCGAGCTGCTGGAAAAGCGCGGCGACCTGGACCAGGCCGAGCAGATCCTGCGGGCCCAGGCCGACGCCGGCGAGTGGGGAGCCGCCTGGCGGCTGGCCCGCCTGCTGGCCGAGCGCGGCGACCTGGACGGGCTGCGCACCCGGGCCGACGCCGGCGACCAGGACGCCGCCGGGCGGCTGGCCGAGCTGCTGGAAAAGCGCGGCGACCTGGACGGGCTGCGCACCCGGGCCGACGCCGGCGACCGGGACGCCGCCGGGCGGCTGGCCGAGCTGCTGGAAAAGCGCGGCGACCTGGACCAGGCCGAGCAGATCCTGCGGGCCCAGGCCGACGCCGGCGAGTGGGGAGCCGCCGGGCGGCTGGCCCGCCTGCTGGCCGAGCGCGGCGACCTGGACCAGGCCGAGCAGATCCTGCGGGCCCAGGCCGACGCCGGCGACCAGGACGCCGCCGGGCGGCTGGCTGACCTGCTGGAAAAGCGCGGCGACCTGGACCAGGCCGAGCAGATCCTGCGGGCCCAGGCCGACCAGGCCGAGCAGATCCTGCGGGCCCAGGCCGACGCCGGCGACCAGGACGCCGCCTGGCGGCTCTCCGACCTGCTGGCCCAGCGCGGCGACCTGGACGGGCTGCGCACCCGGGCCGACGCCGGCGACCAGGACGCCGCCGGTTGGCTGGCCCGCCTGCTGGCCGAGCGCGGCGACCTGGACGGGCTGCGCACCCGGGCCGACGCCGGCGACCGGGCCGCCGCCGGGCGGCTGGCCCACCTGCTGGCCCAGCGCGGCGACCTGGACGGGCTACGGGCCCAGGCCGCCGCTGGCAGCGAGTACCTCGTCGGACAACTGGCCGACCTGCTACTAGAGCAGGGCAGAGGTGAAGAAGCGGAGCGGTTGCGCCGGTTCGGCTTGAACCTGGACGGGTCAATTGCTTGTGAATGAGGGGACGTAGTGCCTCAAGGTGCCGGAATGGTCGCTGTTCCGCCACCCGGCCCGGGTCCTCCTGCCGCGGCTGGCTCGTTGGCCCGGCGGACAGCACGCTCAGCCGTTCCGCAATTCGCCTGCAAGACTTCTTGTGATACCGCGGCCCGTTCGTCAAGGGAGACACGGCCAAGCCGCTGCTCGGCGGGGAAGTAGTCCGAGGTCTGGTCAGGTAAGCAGTAGTCAGAAACAGGCGCGGCAACCTGGCGCAGCAGGAGATACCAGGCCACGTCCAGAGGACTCCGAATTTGAGGTCCTGGCCGTCCGCAGCGAGCGGAGATCGTTCATGGGGTCTCGATAGTCCTCGGGAAATTTCCAACGGATAAAAACTCCTAAAGCTACGGCGAGCCGCAAAGTAGCGGTGCCTGGTTCGGCGTGACCTGGGTCAGCGCAGAAAGCGCTCGGTCTTGGCCCGGAAGTCGGCGACCTCTTCTTCGGTCATCGGGCTGCCGTCGAGGATCTGCTTGGGCGCGCTTCGGCCCTCATCGGAACGGCGGCGGGCGGTAACACACCCGGACTCAGCCCGCTATCGCCCGCGGCCGTTCCATTGTGGGCGCACCCCCGCCGCGTGGCTGGCCGTCTGGGAGAACCGCACCGAGCCCGACGCCCGCCCTGACGGAACAAGAGCGGGGGCCTGAGCTGGTGCGGGTTACTTCCGCTTTATCCGCCGTTTCCAGTCAGATGCGGAGCCGATGTACCAGCCGCGCCCGCCGCCAGATCGCCAGGGGCCAATCTCGCGCTCTGACTGCTTATCCGCGCATCCCTGATGCGCGTAACTGCCGTGCCATGCTATCACCTTGCGCTTTGGCCCCTGATCCCCACGGCGAAGGGCATCACCGCACAGCGGGCATTTCTTCGGCATCGGCATCTTGAGCAATTCGCGCAAATACTGACGCTCACGCTCGTCCATCCTCACTCCCACAGTCACGATTCATCCGCCGGCAACGGCGCGGCTACCAGCAGTATCGGTACCAGCATTGACGGCCTGACGTGCACTGTTCAGCAAAGTGGACACGCTGGCGGTGTTCATGGCGTGGTTCTTACCGACACCCCATAACCTCGCGTCCAAAAACGGCCGTTTATGAGACGCCGTCCGGAGAGGCCCCGGTGACCGGCGTGTCTCGTCTCAAAACTCGTCTAAAAACTTCCCGGGAACGCTAGAAGTTGTGAGACGGTTTTGAGACACTAGGGATATGGCACACATCGCAGTTACCGCTCCGGCCTTCACCACGCTCGACCTACCAGGCGGCGAGCGCAACCTCATCGGCCTGGCCCGCGTCAGCACCGACGCCCAGGACGCCCAGCTGCAGCAGGACGCCCTGACGGAGGCCGGGTGCGCCCGGATCTACGTCGAGAAGATCAGCACCCGCAAGGCCGCGACAGATCGCCCAGGCCTCGTCGCCGCGCTCGACTACCTGCGCCCCGGTGACACGCTCGTTGTCTGGAAGCTCGACCGCCTCGGCCGCTCCGTCAAGGACGTGCTCACGATCGCCGACGACCTCCACGCCCGCGGCATCGGCGTCCGGATCCTCACCGGCAAGCTGTCCGGCAGCTACTCGCCGACCGGCGAGGGCAAGTTCTTCTTCACCATGATGGCCCCCCCTCGCCGAGTCCGCACCGCCCGGGTGCCGGCCACCTTCCTGTCCTGCGCGTCCTTGACATCCTCGCCTGGATGCGCGAGCCGACCCTGGGCCGTCCGTAGCGCCCGGTCTCGGCCCTCGCGCCACCCCCCTCTCAGTCACGAGCGAAGATCAACTGGGCGAGGCTGGCCGCGGTGTCTGAGAGAGAGCGGTGCAAGATCCTCCGCGGCCATACGGCGGCCTTACAGCCCGGGGCGGGGACCTTGGGCGGGCCGTGACGGCGGCTTCGGTGCGGGTGACCGGTCTGCCGCGGGTGCTGCCAGCGGGTTGCTCTCGGGGAAGTCGCGGTGCGCGGCCTGGACGGGTTCCTGCGACTGCCTGTGATGGGTGAGCACGACGACGGAGGAGCCGGGCATCATCCCGGCCATCGCTGCGGCGTCGTGCATGGCTGCG
>JBKQQQ010001131.1:0-4157 GCA_052144275.1 Streptosporangiaceae bacterium | reverse complement strand
AGCCACCGCTGCCATGCTGGGCCCCTTCCGGTTCGGCGAGGGGGTGAGGCTCGCCTGTCAGCGCCGCCAGCGCGGTGGCGACCTCGGTGAGCGTGGCGCGTACGTACGTCGACGTGGCGGTGCCCGTGTCGCCTCCGCCGTCGGCGTGGCCGGCGTAGGCGTGGGCGACGGCGAAGCCGAAGTTGCGCTCGACCCAAGTCAGGGTGGTGTGCCGCAGCCAGTGGGTGCTGATCTGCTGGGTGCGGACCCAGGGCAGGTGCCGGCCGATGCGGACCCACAGCCCGTCATAGCGGCGGTAGGTGACTGGCCGCCCGTCAGCGTAGCGCAGCAGCCGCCCGTCCGGCGGGGCGTGCCGTTCCCCGGCGTGGCGGACGAGCCCGGCCATGAGCGTGGGGGAGACCGGCTGCCAGCGGACCGTCTCGCCCTTCTCCCTGAGCAGGACCAGGCACTGCTCAGTGTCCAGGTCCAGGGGGCGCAGCGCGAGCGCGCCGCCGCGCCGGCAGGCGGTCTCGGTGTGCAGCCGCAGGATCATCGTGTCAAGTTCGGGGTCATCGCCCGTGGTGGCGGCGACCTGGTTGATCTCCGCCAGCCGGGTGTCGGCCACGGCCCGGCGGGTGGACGGCAGGCGGCGGGGCTTGGCCACCTTCCGTGCGGGGTTGTCCCGCTTGTCGATCAGCCCGTCGTCCTCGGCGTGCCGGTACAGGCAGCGCAGCGCAGCGATGAGGTTCTCGGCCGCGCCGCGCCCGCCGCGGGCGTTGCGGCGAGGTACCACGTTTGCTCGCACGTAGGCCACGAGCTGCTTGATCTCCGACGGCGTCGGCTCGTCCATGCGCCGGGCGCCCCACTGCTCGACCACCCGGTTCCAGTAGGAGCCGTACGCCCTGCGGGTTCCGCTGGTGACCGTGGCGGACACGACCGGGACGTAGTCGGCGAAGGTCAGCGCAGACGGCCCCTGCCGGGGGGCGGCGGTCAGGTCGTCCGGGGACAGGCCCATCCGCTCCAGGATCAGCAGCGCCGCGTCCACGGCGGCCTGCTGGGATGAGGCCGGGGAAGCCGGGGTGGTGGTCACGGTTGTCCTCCTTGCGCGTGCGGGAACACGCCGCGGGCGCGGATGGCCTGGTCCACCACGGCGAATGAGCAGGCGGTGAGGGTGTCGTCTGCGGGGACTGCGGCCAGCAGGACCCGGTCGCCGGGCCGCAGGCCGCAGCGGCGGCGCAGCGCGGCAGGAACCACGATGTAGGGCTTTGCCGTCATGGCGATCATGCCGCCCGGGTCGCGGCGGGCGGTCACCACGCCCGCCTCAGCGGTCAGGGTCAGCCGGTCCCCGCAGCACCAGCCCAGCGCCTTGATGACGGCGCGGTCAGCCACCCGGCCGGCTGCGTCGATCCGGCCGAACCCGTAGAGCACGTCCTGCGGGGCCAGCGGGGGCACGAGCACGGCGGCGACCGGCAGCCGCCTGCCTGCGCCCGCCGCGCGGCGCCCGCGGACGGACGGCCGGGCAGACGAGGGGATGACGGGGGCGATGAGCGGGGCGGTCACGGCAGCCTCCCGGCGGGAAGCGGCACGGGCGGCGCGGCAGGAGCCAGGGCAGCGGGAACCGGCGGCCTGACTGCGTGTTCAAGCGGTGTCTTTTTTAGGGGAAATTTCCCGCGTTTGTGTGGGTTACCGACAGAACTCTGGCGGCCTGCGGTTACGGGGGTTCCGCGGAGGGCTGTTCCCGGGTTAAGCGGGCTGATCTCCCGGCGTTTTAGGTGGTCTGGGGTGGTTTGGTCCTCGGACTGGCCGGGTTCGCGGCGGTGCCTGGGTGCCGGGGGTGATCTTGGTCCAGCCCTCGGCGCGGGCCATTTCGGCCAGGGAGAGGGCTTCGAGTTCGGCGGCTAGCGCGCGGAGCCTGCGGGCGCTGGCGAACCAGGGCGCGTAGGTGTCGTACTGGGCGGGGGTGAGGATGCGGGTGACGGTCTTGCCGTTGACGGTGCGGGTCCACTGGATGTAGGGGCCGTGCAGGGCGGGCGGGTCGGCCTTGCAGGCGCAGGCGGGCTTGCCGCAGCGGGTGCGGCGGATGACGATGCTGCCGGGCAGGCAGAAGCCGGTCTGGCCGAGGGCTGCCTGGATCGCGGCCCTGGCCTGGTCTGCGCTGCGGTCTTCTGCTGCTGGCATCGTTGTCCCCTGCCAGGATCGCTTACCTGCGCGGCGCGGGTGCTCGTTTCGCCGGCGCGCCTGCCGCGCGGCGGGGCTGCCAGTGTCTACGCTAAAGGACTGGGGCTGGCGGAAGGGAAAGCCGGTGGCTGGCCTGGCGGCAGCGCAGGGCGGCGGGACTGCGGGCGGCGCGCGGTCCGGGGCCATGGCCGCACTGGTGCTGCGGCGGCTGTCTGGGTTCGCTGATACCCGGGGAGTCCCGGCCGGCCGGGAGTTCTGGCTCGACTATGACGTGATCGAGGCATTCTGCGTGACCGGCCTGGCGGGCCGGGCGTCCTCCACCCGGGGCACATACCGGTCAGCGCTGTACCGGCTCGCCGAAGTGACGCACGGCCCGGCGGGACGGCGGGCGACGCCGTTTGCGGGCGCGAGGGCGCCAGCGCCGTACTCGCCGGCGGAACGGGCGGAGCTGGCCGCGGTCGCGGCTGCGCAGCGTGATCCGGTGAGACGGTCCTCGGCGCTGGCGATGGTGGTGTTCGGCATCGGCGCCGGGCTGCGGCCCGGCGAGCTGGTAGCGCTGCGCGGCAGCGGCGTGGTCCGGCACGGCCGGCGCGTGGCCGTGCACGTCAGCGGGCCGGCCGCGAGGGTGGTGCCGGTCACCGCGGGTTATGCCGGGCGGGCGGCCGAGCTGGCCGCCGCCGCCGGAGACGGCCGCTTGTTCCGGCCGGGCCCGGCAGACCGCGGCTACAAGAACTTCGTCACGAACTTCACTGCCACCTTGACGGCGGACCCGGCCGCGCCCCGGCTGACGGTAAGCCGGTGCCGGTCCAGTTTCATCTGCGGTCACCTGGCCGCGGGCACCCCGCTGCGCGAGCTGCTGGCCATCACCGGTATCTGCCAGGCTGAATCGCTGGCGCGCTACGCACGCCATGTGGACGGCGCCCCGCCTAAGGCCGTGCTGCGGGCTTGGGACAAGCGCCGGCGGGGGTGCTGAGCATGGACGGCGGCGGGCTGGAGGTCCCCGGGCCCGGCAGCGCCCCGGACGAGCAGGCCGTCGCGTTTGCCGCCGGGCTCATCGACCGCAGCGGGAAGGCCCCGGTCATCGAGGCCGCGCTGGCCCACCGCACCGGGCGGCCCCGCCCGCTGCCGGTCCGCGCCGTGCTCACCGCCTTGCTGTGCCTGGCGCTGGATGACCGGCCGCTGTTCTTGACCGACGCCACCAGGCTGCTGTTCGGCCGGCTCCCGGAGGCGTCCCGGACCATGCTGGGGATCACCGGCACCGCCACCACCCCGCAGGCCTTCAAGGCCGCCTACCGCCGGGTCCGGTACTGCTTCCACGCGATCTTGTCCGTCGCCGACCCCTCAGCGCTGCCGAAAAACCGGCGGCTGACCCAGGACGAGCTCAAGGCCCGCACCAAGCCCATGAGCCCAGAGCAGGCCACCGCGGCCCGGGCCCGGCTCGAGGCGCTGGTCAATGCGCTGCTGGAAGCCAGCGTCTCGGTCCTCACCGAAGACGAGCGCGCCGCCTCCGGCGGCGGCACCGGCCTGGACGCCACCCCGGTCCCGCTGTTTTCCCGCGGCCCGTCCAGGCGGACCGGGCTGTGCGCCAGCGACCCCGACGGCGGCTGGTACGTCCGCGAGGGCGACCACCGCGAGCGCGAAGACGACAAGGGCAAGCCGCTGCGCAAACTCGCCTGGGCGCTGGAAGCCACCATCGCCACCACCGCCCGGCTGCCCGGCGCGCCGCCCGCAACCCCGGACCTCGCCACCGGGATGGCCATGACCCGGCCCGGTGAAGACCCCGGCGGAACCGGCGCGCGAGTCCTCGCATCGGCCGCCGCCCGCGGCCATAAGACCGGCTGGCTCGGCTACGACCGCGCCTACACCCAGGCGCTCCCCGGGCGGTTCCACCTCCCGGCTCGGGCGCTGGGCTACTCCCCGGTCATGGACTACCGCGACGACCAGCTCGGCATCCAGGCAAACACCCAGGGCGCGCTCCTGGTGGAGGGCACCTGGTACTG
>JBKQQQ010001130.1:0-3668 GCA_052144275.1 Streptosporangiaceae bacterium | reverse complement strand
TCCCCGGGCGGTTCCACCTCCCGGCTCGGGCGCTGGGCTACTCCCCGGTCATGGACTACCGCGACGACCAGCTCGGCATCCAGGCAAACACCCAGGGCGCGCTCCTGGTGGAGGGCACCTGGTACTGCCCGGCCCTGCCCGGGCCGCTGATCACCGCGACCGCCCGCCTGCGCGACCGCGCCATCAGCCGCGACCTCTACGACCAGCAGATCACCGCCCGCGCTTGTTACCAGCTCAAGCGCAAGGACGGCCCCGACGCCGACGGGTACCAGCGCCTGACCTGCCCCGCCCTGGGCCGCCACCCCGGACTGATGTGCCCGCTGCGCCAGGTCTCGCTGTCACCCCGCGACGGACGGCCTAAAGTCTTGCAGCCTCCGCCTGAACCGCCGAAGACCTGCACCCAGACCGCGATCACCATCGCCCCTGACATCGGTGCCCGCTACCGCCAGGACCTGCCCTACGCCAGCCCCGCCTGGCACAAGCACTACGCCACCTTGCGGAACACCATCGAAGGCCTCAACGGCTACGCCAAAGACCCCGCCCACCAGGCCCTCGCCCAGCCCGGCCGCCGCCGCGTCCGCGGCATCGCCGCCCAGTCCATCTTCACCGCGCTGCTGCTCATGGCCGCCAACATCCGCAAGATCCGCGCCTGGCGAGCCCTCACCCCGCAAGACAAGGCCCGCATCACCCGCCGGGCACGGCGGCGCCGCACCAGCCTGCGCGACTACCACCCCGACGGCTGACAGCCCCCCAGCAACCCGCCACCACCACCAGCCAGGCTCACCCGGCAGGCAGCCGCGCCAAGACCCCGCAAAACGCCGCAACCCGCCCGCCGGCACCCAGTAAACAAGCCACACGGTAGCCAGAACCAGATGTCAGACCCCACGGGCATAATCAGAAACGGTCACCGTCACAATTCTGTCGGTACGACACCGGCAGTTCTGTCGGTAACCCTGTGTGTCCGAGGGGGGACTTGAACACGGCAACCGGTGAGATTTCCGTTTCGTGCTCGCCAGGCTGGCTCTGGATGACGTCCCAGGTGCTGGCGGGCACGCGCTCAGGCCCTCAGCGATAGCCCTCCCCGCAGTGAACCGGCATCTGCATGAGTGCTGAGCGATGGGCAGCATCGAGGATAGCAACGGCGCGGACCGCGAGGCTACAAGAGGCTCGATTTATCCCTTCCTGGCCCGTACAGCAGGAGATCAGATACTCGACAGGGCCTTCGCAGGTGTAGGTGCCGTCCCCGGGCGTGGCTTGCCATGTAGCGTCGGGCGGTCGGCCTGTGATGGCGATCTCGCCTTCCCAGTCGAACGAATCAGGGAAGGTGGCCTCCCCCAGGAAGGCCTCGGCACGGTCGTGTTGAAAATCGATCGCCAGTGAGCCGTGCTCGCCAGCAACGGTCATCTCCATCGGATTGCTGGCGCCCAACGGCAGCCGTCCGTTACCCGAGAAGGTTGCGGTCCCCCCGTCGGCAAGTTCCGCCACCACCGAGACGTCGATGTCTGACCCATTGGGCAGACGCTGCGCCCGCGAATACACACGGGTCGGCATTGCTTGACTGAATGCCATTCCCAGGCCGACCAGGTGACTCAGCTGGCCGTATAGGTACCCCCCGCCCGCCGCGGCGTCCGCCCATGTGCTGCTCTCAGCCTCGAGCGTGAGTGAGCCGACGGCTATCGTCCCGTAGCCCGTCTGACCGGAGAACAGGCTGAGCAGGCTCGACGCCATATAGCCCGTGAGCGATACGGGACGTCCGATGACGCCGCTTTGTACTAGATCGATGGCCCAGGCTGTCATTGGCAGATAGTTGTATCCGTAGGCGACGGTTATCTTGCGGCCCGTTCTGTCGACCTCGCGTTGGAGCGCGAGAGCGTCCTCCAAGGTCAGGCACATTGGCTTCTCCACGAGTACGTGGGCCCCGGCGTTTAGCGCCTGCGCCGCATGCATGTAATGCAATGTGTGTGGTGACGAGACAATGATGCCGTCACAGCCCGCGGCGAGCAGCTCGGAGACATCCTCGGTTGCGATTTGGAGCTTGAACCGATCCTTCAGGGCAGCGAGCTCGGCGCGGCCTCGGCGTACTATACCGACGCACGTGACGTCATCGCGGCCGAAGAGGTAGGGCAGGTAGAACTGAACCGCCCAGAACCCGGCACCTATAATGCCGATCCTCACCGGACGCAGCCGCTGCGGAATAGCCGGATCGACAGAACTAGCAAAGGTCATGATCGTTGAGTCTGGTTCCCTCTGAAGTTTCCTCTTATCGCTGGTAACGATTCCAGGATCGTAGCATATGCGCTTCTGAGAGACAATGCTTGACAAGCTCAGCGGTAGCACGGTCGCTCAAGGTTCTGCGCAGTGCCGGCGGTGCTAGCCTCTGGTCTGGGCATCGCAGGACTTCGTTGCTAGAATCATCGTCGTCAGATCTGCCTGGGATCCGATCTGGGGCAGGAATCGTGAGGAGCAGGTAGCGATAACCATGACAGGGCTGCCCTTCACCGATACCCATGTCCACTTTCACGATTTCTCGCAGCCGAACCTTAGATGGGACTGGCTTGCTCCTGACGTGAGCGATGCCGAACTCGGCAATTACGACGCTATCAAGTCACGCCGCTACATCGCGGAAGACTTCTCAGCGGAGACACGATTTCACAACATCCGGCATGTTGTTCATGTTCAGGCTGCGCTGGGTTCCCCCGACCCGGTAATCGAGACGGAATGGCTTCAGCAGTCTGCCGACAGGTACGGAGTTCCACACGGCATCATCGCCTACGCAGACCTGGCAGCAGCCAACGTCCGGGAGGTTCTTACAAGGCATACGGCCTTCCCGAACCTTCGCGGGATCCGGGATCTGCGCTATGACGGCTATCTTACCGACGAGTCATGGCAGCGCGGCTTTTCCCTCCTCCAGGAATATGGACTTGTGTTCTGCGATGGTCCCTTGCTTGAGCACATGGATGCACTCGCCGCACTAGCCAACCGTTTCCCCGGCGTCACAATCTGCGTAGACCATGCCGGATTCCCGCGTGAACGGGGCGCGGAGTACTTCAAGCGGTGGCGCGAACATATGAAGCGCCTTGCCCACTGTGAGAACACGGTCGTGAAAATCTCCGGGCTCGGTATGTGTGATCACGAGTGGGGAGTCGAGTCCCTACGTCCATGGGTCCTGGCCTGCATCGATCTCTGGGGCCCGCGTCGCGCGTTCTTCGGTAGCAACTGGCCCGTCGACCGACTGTACAGCTCCTATGGCGATGTGATTGAGGCTTACGCAGAAATAGCATCCGGCTTCGAATCCGCAGAGAAGGAAGCGCTTTTTGCCGACACAGCCGACCGCGTCTTCAGGCTGGTGGATGCTGAGTGATCAATCTGGCGGATCGTCCGGCACGCTCGCTATCAGGCCATAGCTTGCGTTCGTGGCGTACCCCGAACAGCCCTCAACGCCCTGAACGGCGTCCAGTGCCTCCTCCACCAGGGGCGGCAGACCGGTCACGGCTGCCTCGGCACTCCCGGGCAGGCCGCACATGATCATACGATTACCCGGTGAGCGGTAGTACGGGATCGGAACACTGCGCACGGCGGCCCAGAGTGACACGCCACTGATATCCCTGCGGTCGGCCAGTCGCCGCGCAGCGGCACTGGCTTCATCGAGAGCGGCCCATCCCGGTCCA
>JBKQQQ010001129.1:0-2933 GCA_052144275.1 Streptosporangiaceae bacterium | reverse complement strand
TCGGGGTAGCTGAACTGGCCGCCGCCGCAGGCGTCGTGATCGGCTTGTGGTGGCATCCCCTCGGCGTGGCCGCGGCGGCCGGGATGGCGCTGCTGCTCATCGGCGCGCTGATCACCCATCGCCGGGCGAAAGACGGCGGAAAGGAGATCGCACCGGCCCTGCTCGGCCTCGCGATCACGCTCGCCTACCTGGCCATCGCCCTCACCACCTGGGCGTGACCCACCCCCGTAGCGCCACGGCCGAGTCCGGGGCATGCACCACGGCCCGTTCGGATGAGTCGGCATCGTCCAGGCTAAGGCAGGTAGGGTCGGCGAAGGGACACAAACCGCGACGCGCCGAGGGCCGTGCGATAGGACTGTGACATAGAGACATGGGACGCCATTCGGGCGCGCCGCAACGTGCGCCAGTAGACCGGCCGGCCGATCGCCCGTGAAACCTCGAGCGCATCCTTGAGGCGGGACGGCGAGCAATAGGCAGCTGCCGCCGATTCCCGGCCGATAGCCGAATTGGGCGTTCAGCCGCCCCTTCCCATTACGGCAAAGGGCATCAGGCTGGGCCCATTTGAGCGCGCAGAACACCCGGCTACGAGCGGCTCCGGACGCAGAGGAGCCGAACTCCGTAACCACCCATATAGGCGGCTCCGTGCGCTCCTGGTAATTATGAGATGTTCACGCTTCGTGGTGCCGGCAGGTATGCCGCTACCACCTTCGGCTTCGCCGTGGCGCGATTGTCATCCGGTCCGGGCATGCTGAGGACGTGGGAACTGGCAGGTGGCCGGACGGAGGCGTGTTCGTGGCCGCGGACGTCCACTACCTGGCGTCTGGCGGTGCTCGGGCGGCGGCCGTCGTGTCAGCCGATGCCGGCTTCTTCCGCTTGGTGGCTGACCGCGTTGAACTAGTGCCTGACGTCCAGCCCTACCGGCCAGGCCAGTTGTACCTGCGCGAGCTCCCGCCGTTACGCGCAGCGCTTGACGGCCTGACCGGGATGACCCTGCTCGTGGTCGACGGCTTCGCCGATCTGGACCCGGACGGCCGACCCGGCCTCGGCGCCCATGCCCACGATGCTTGACACGAGCCGCCCATCGCCCGGTAATGTGGCCGCATGAAATCCCTGATTCAGGGATTTCTCACCGGAACACGGGGTCAAGCCCGCGCCCTGGCACCGAGGAAGGTGATATCTCCCCGGTTTTCGCGGCACTTGAACACGCCGCGGGAGATTTCACCACTCTGGGGAAGAATCCCCTGCTTGAGTATTCAAGTCTCGGACACGTTAAAACCCCATGAGCGGCCGTTCACGGGCATGCTCGATCGTCACCCGCGCCAAGCCTCCGGCCGCGGCGGGTGCTCTTTCTCTCGTTTCCCCTAGGCGGTCCTCCTTTCCCTGTCCTGGCGCGCGTGAGTGTCAGTGGCGTCCGTGCCGATGGTGACCGGCGGCGCGTCGTGACCGCCGGCACGGAGCGTCCGGCTTGCCGGGTCGTAGGTGAGGACGGTGCCGCCGGCGCGGAGCTGGTCGATCAGGGCTGCGGCATCATCCGGGCCGGTCAGCTGCGCCACTCCGCAGTTTGCCCGGTCAGGTTTACGGGCGGGGCTGGCGAGCAGGATGGCGAGGGCGGCCAGGTGCGGGAGGATCTGGTCCTCCCGCACGTAGGTGTTCTTCGGCCGGTCCGGGTCAGGGCCTGTGGCGCTGGTGTAGCCGTGGCGGCACCGGTAGGCGGGCCTGCCGTATGACCAGGCTGATTCCAGCCGCCTTCCGCACTGCCCGCAGGCCAGCAGCCCGGCCAGCAGGTACCGGCGTGCCGCGGGCCCGGCGGGGCCGCGCGGCGCGGTGCTGTCCTGGGCGTCGATGAAATCTGTCTCGCTGACCAGCGCCGCGTGCGCGGGATGTTTGGAGATGACCCAGCCTCCGGGCAGGTTCCACCGCTGCACCTGCTTATGGCCCAGCGTGGTGTTCGCCGGGTCGGCCAGGTCGAAGTCAGTGCGCTGCCGGTTCCACACCTGCCGCCCCGTATACCGGGGATTAGCGAGGATCGCCGCGACCGTCCGCAGCGTCCATCCGCTCCCGGTCCGGTGCGGGTTACGTCCAGGGTCCGCGGCTGACGGGCACGGCACCCCGGCATCATTCAGCGCCCGGGTGATCCGGGCCGCGCTGTGCCCGGCCAGCCGCTGGCTGAACATCCACGTCACTACCGGCGCTGTGGCCGGGTCCGGCTCCAGCCGGTGCGCACGACGGCCCCACGCTGCATGCGCCTTGTTCGGATGCGGCCCCGCATCAGCCAGCCGGTACCCGTACGGCGGACGCCCGCCCAGGTACCTGCCCTGCTCGCGGGTCTGGGTGGCCATCGCGGTGCGGACCCGGATCCGGGTCCGGGTGATCTCCCGCTTGGACGACAATCCCAGTGCGTGCATGGTCTGCTCATGGTCCTCGGCGTGCCAGTCCACCCGGCCGCCGACTTCGGGCATCCACAGCTGGATGCCGTAGTGCTCGAACAGCGGCGCCATCGATGCGTACTGGTTCCCGTAGAACGCCCGCTCGTACTCCCCGATCACGACCGCGTCCCACCCGCGGTCCGGGTCCGCGAGCTGGGCGACCAGCGCGGCGGCCTGCGGGCGCCTGGCCCACGGCAGCGTCCGGCTCTCCCCCGTATCGAAGAACTGCGCCACTATCGCGCCGTGTCCCGCCGTCAGCATGACGGCCTGCTGCAACTGCCTGGCCCGCGACGTCACCGGGTCCTGCCAGTCCTCAGTCGAGACCCGCCCGTAGAACGCGAACCGCAAGCACTCCCGGCTCTGCACCCCAGCCCGGCTCTGGCCCCAGGGCTCCTGACATAGCGCAATAGTTCATGCAGTGCCGGGGTGTTCTTTGACTTCGTATCGCAGGAGGAGCTGGGTTCCGGGGTAGCGGGTTGCGGTGGTGGTGAGCTGCTCGCAGAGGGC
>JBKQQQ010001128.1:0-6355 GCA_052144275.1 Streptosporangiaceae bacterium | reverse complement strand
TGCCATGTCGTCTACGAGTCCCGGCCGTGCCGCGCCGGCACCGGAGGTGCTCGCTGATACGCGGCGCCGGCGAGCCGACTGGGCCCGGCAGGTGGCTGACATTCTTCGCCGTCAGATGCTGCAAGGCGCTTTCCCGGACGGCCTGCTGCCGGGCGAAGCGAGCCTGGCGCAGGCGTTCGGCGCCTCACGAAATGCGATACGAGACGCGCTCGGCATTCTCCGGGCCGAAGGGCTGCTGGTCCGCGTTCAGGGAGTCGGCACCATGGTCGCCGCGCGGAAGTACCCCCATGGCCTGGACCGGCTGCTTGGCCTCGCCGAGACCCTGCGCGAGCACGGGGAGGTCGTCAATGAGGTCCGCACCGCGGGAATGATTGTCCCGCCGCCTGCCGTCGCCGCCCGGCTCCGGCCGCCCGGCGGCCCTCCCGCCACGACGGTGGTCTGCATCGAGCGGCTCCGGCGGCTGAACGGCCTGCCGTTCTCGCTCGACCTCACCTACCTGGTCCCCGATATCGGGGAGCCCTTGCTCGGCGAGGACCTGGCGCACAACGACATCTTCGCCCTGATCGAAGCCCATGCCGGGCAGCATCTCGGCGGCGCGAGCCTCACGGTCGAGGCGGTCAACGCGGACCCGCACTCGGCCGCCGTCCTTAATGCGCCGCCCGGCGCTGCCCTGCTGATGGTGGAGCGCCTCACCCGCCTCGCCGACGGCCGCCCGGTGGACCTCGAGTACATCAGGGTCCGGGGGGACCGGGTGGTGCTCCACGGCGAGCTCAGCCGCGGCGCACCGGATGACCTGCCGTCAGCGCCGTTACCTGCGACAGAACAGGAGTTCATCATGCCCCTCGTGGAGACGAGAGCCGACGTCCCGGTGACCATCGACGCGTCCCTGTGCGTCGAAGGCTGCACGCTGTGCGTCGACATCTGCCCCCTCGACTCGCTGGCCATCAGCCCCGATAACGGCAAGGCGTACATGCACGTAGACGAGTGCTGGTACTGCGGTCCCTGCGCGGCCCGCTGCCCTACCGGCGCGGTGACCGTCAACATGCCGTACCTGCTGCGATGACCGAGCCCATAGACATCCCGCCGCCCGGGCAGCGGCAGGAACTGAGCTGCGACGTCGCGGTGGTCGGCGGCGGCACGGCGGGAACGATGGCGGCGATCACGGCCGCCGAGATGGGCGCCTCGGTCCTGCTCCTGGACAAGGCGCACGTCCGCCACTCCGGTGCCCTGGCGATGGGCATGGACGGGGTCAACAACGCCGTCATCCCGGGCAAGGCCACGCCGGAGGACTACGTCGCGGAGATCACCCGCGCCAACGAAGGCATCATCAACCAGCGCACGGTGTACCAGACCGCCTCCCGCGGCTATGAAATGGTGCGGCGCCTGGAGCAGTACGGGGTGAAATTCGCCAAGGACGCCCACGGTGATTACGACGTGCGGCGGGTGCACCGGTCGGGCAGCTACGTGCTCCCAATGCCCGAGGGCAAGGACATCAAGAAGGTGCTGTACCGCGTGCTGCGGCAGCGCTCGATACGCGAGCGGGTGCGCATCGAGAACCGGGTCATGCCGGTCCGGGTGCTGACGGCGGCCGGACGCGCCGTCGGCGTGGCCGGGTTCAACACCCGCACGGGCGGGTTCGTGACGGTGTCGGCGGGCGCGGTTATCCTCGCCACCGGTGCCTGCGGCCGGCTGGGCCTGCCCGCCAGCGGCTACCTGTACGGGACCTACGAGAACCCCACGAACGCCGGGGACGGGCACGCGATGGCTTACCACGCGGGCGCCGAGCTCAGCGGCCTGGAGTGCTTCCAGATCAATCCGCTGATCAAGGACTACAACGGCCCCGCGTGCGCCTATGTCGCCAACCCCTTCGGGGGCTACCAGGTCAACCACCGCGGGGAACGGTTCGTGGATTGCGATTACTGGTCCGGGCAGATGATGGCCGAGGTCGCCCGCGAGATCGCCTCGGCCCGCGGGCCGATCTATCTCAAGCTGACCCATCTGCCCGAGGAGACCATCTCCGCGCTCGAGGGCATCCTGCACACCACCGAACGGCCCACTCGCGGTACCTTCCACGCCGGCCGGGGCCACGACTACCGAACCCACGACGTGGAGATGCACATCTCGGAGATCGGCCTGTGCGGCGGGCACTCCTCCTCGGGCGTATGGGTAGACGAGAATGCCGTCACCACCGTGCCTGGCCTGTACGCGGCCGGCGACCTGGCCTGCGTGCCGCACAACTACATGATCGGCGCGTTCGTGTTCGGTGACCTGGCCGGCGCGCATGCCAGCGAATTCGCGCGCGGCCCGGGAGCGGCGGGCCCGGCCGGACCTGACGCGGGCCCGGTGAGCCTGCCAGAGGACCAGATCGGGGCGGCCCACGAGCTGATCTACCGGCCCCTGCGGAACCCGGACGGGCCGCCGCAGGCCCAGGTCGAGTACAAGCTGCGGCGCTTCGTGAACGACTACGTCGCGCCGCCGAAGACGCAAGCCCGGCTGGCCATCGCGCTGGAGACCTTCGGGCGGATGACCACGGAGATCGCCCGGATGGGTGCCCGGACACCGCACGAGCTGATGCGCTGCGCCGAGGTCACGTTCATCCGCGACTGCGCCGAACTGGCTGCGCGCGCCTCGCTGGCCCGCACGGAAAGCAGATGGGGCCTGTACCACGACCGCGCCGACCATCCCGGACGCGACGACGCGGAATGGTTCTGGCACCTGAACATCCGCCGCGGCGCCGACGGGAACCCCGAACTCCTCAAGCGGCCGGTCGGCACCTACATCGTGCCGGTCAGCGAGTTCGAGGTTCCCGCCAGGGACCCCGGCGAGGTGGTCCTCATCGCCGGGCCGCCGGGTCCCGGGCGCGGCCGGCTCGGCCGGTACTGGCCCGCCGCTGCCGCGACGTCGGCGCGGCCGCCGGAGATCCTGGAACTGCTGCGGCTCGCGGAGATGCAGCCGTCCGTGCCGCAGCTCGAGCCGTACCTGGCCGACTCCGACGCGCGGGTCCGCCGGGCGGCGATCGCCGCGCTGACCGAGACCGCGCCGCCCGGCGCCGGGTGGGCGCTGGCCCAGGCCGCCGGCGATGACAACGGCACAGTGCGGCACGCGGCCGTGGCGGGCCTGCGCGAGCTGGTAGCGATCCTGCCTGCCGATGACGAGGCGCTGCTCGACAGCCTGCGCCGTCGGCTGGGCAGTCCCGACCCGGTCGTTCGGTCCGCGGTCCTTGATCTGCTCAGGGAGATGCGCGCCGCAGACGCCGGGCCGTTCGCGGCCGCGCTGTCCGACGCCGACCACCGGGTACGGCTGCGTGCGGTCAGCGGGCTTGTCTCCACCGGAGAGGCCCGCCTCGTGGCGGGGGCGGCCGCAGACCGCTCGCGTGAGGTACGCGTCGCCGTCGCTGACGGGCTGGCGGCGCTAGCCGCCGAGCTGACCGAAACCGGGCACGCGGACGCCCGCGAGGCGCTGGAACGGCTGGCGGGCGATCCCGACGTCCTGGTCCGGGCGGCAGCCTTCAAGGCGGCCGGAGCGCTCGGCTGCCCGCCCCCGCTGGACACCCTGGCTGTCCGCGTGCTGCGACGGACGGCAGCCGCATGGGAGGATCGCGCCGGCGCGGCTCAGGCGCTGGCGGCGGCCAGCCCCGTCGTAGCCGTCGGGCCCCTGGTGGCCGCGGTGTCCGACCCGCACGCCAACGTCAGGAAGGCGGCCGTCACCGCGCTGGCGCCGATGCGCGCATATCCAGCGGCGGTGGAAGCGCTGCACGCGGCGGCTTCCGATAGCGACGCTGAGGTACGCGCCTATGCCCGGTACGCCGTCGACAGGTACGCGGCTAAGGCTGGAAGTTCCTGACCGGTGCCCGGAACCTCCCGGTTGCCTCCGTGTGTCCGCGGACCTGACTGATCATGACGGGTCGGTCACAGATGCAATTCCAAAGTATTTTGATCTGATTAGTTGACTTTCGCGGTGCCTCGTTGTCACACTCGAGGCATGACCTCACACGAGGGTGTGCAGCGCCGCTACGTTGATCTGCTTCGCGTAGCCAGCTGCCTGTGTTCCGTGCCGGCCTGACGGCCCTGCCCCCTGCCGCCGTTCCCTCGTTCTGGCCTTAGCGCACACGCTCCGCGGCCGGAACCTCTTTGCGCGCGCCGGATAGCTGCCGGTCAGCGAAGCAAGCCGCCCGCGCGACCTCCTGGCTCAGCCAACCATGAAAGGGCACTGCTGTGAGTAATGCCACTGGAACATCAACTCGCATTGACATCACGCCGCTGGCCGGCGAGATCGGGGCCGTCATCTCCGGCGTTGCCGCCGCCGCGCCTCCGGACGACGAGACCATCGCCCAGGTGCGCCAGGCACTGCTGGAACACAAGGTGATCTTCCTGCGCGACCAGCGCCTTGACTACCCCACGCAGGTAGCGTTCGCGCGGCGGTTCGGCCCCCTCACGCTCGGGCATCCCACCCTGGCCTCCCCGCCCGGACAGCCCCTGCTGGAGGAGATCGACTCGAGCAAGGGGGTCAGGGCCAACAACTGGCACACCGATGTCACCTTCCTGGACCGGCCGCCGGCCTTCACCCTGCTGCGGGCGGTCGTGATTCCCCCGGTGGGCGGCGACACCATCTGGGCCAACACGGTGACCGCCTACGACAGCCTGCCGGATGAGTTGCGTGACCTGGCGGACAGGCTGCGCATCGTGCACACCAACGCGTACGACTACGCCGCGGTCACCGGCCGCGAGGAGCGCGCCGACCCGGTGCTGGCCGAAAAGCGGCGGGAGTTCGTCTCGACGGTCTACCAGACCGAGCACCCCGCCGTCCGGGTTCATCCGGAGACCGGGGAACGATCGCTGCTCCTCGGCGGTTTCGCGCGGACCATCGACGGGTACGGGCCGCAGGCCTCGCGGGACCTGATCAGGATCCTGCAGGACCACATCACCCGTCCCGAGCACACCGTCCGCTGGCAGTGGCGGGTCGGGGATCTCGCGATCTGGGACAACCGGGCCACCCAGCACTACGCCATCTTCGACTACGGCACCGCGCACCGCCGCGGCGAGCGGGTCACCGTGGCCGGCCCCGTGCCGGTCGGCGTGGACGGCCGCCCGAGCGTGCCACTCACCGGCGAAGCATCCGCCTACTACGCCGGCGCAGCATAAGCCCGGCCCGTCATCACCCGGCCCATTCCGCTACGAGGGGGTTCCCCGACTATGAGCACGTCCGCCGACCGCGCGTCCACTGAGACCACTACCAAGAGCGCAGGCACACCTATCTACAAGCGAAGACGGCGCCGGATCTACGCCGCCACCGGCGTCGTCGTGGTCCTGGTGATCGCGCTGATCGTCTGGGCGGTTACCCAGGGCGGCAGTTCCGGGCCGGCCGCGCTGCCCAGCTTCACGGTCTCGGTCGGCCAGGGCAGCATCGCCACCGCTGACGGCATCATCTTCAGCCAGCCGTCGCTGGAGAAGACCATCCCCGCGCACCTGCACATGGTGCCGTTCGATGCGGGCGTCACCGCCATCGCCGAGATGCGCGGCGGCTCGGTGCAGTCCATCAGCGGCGTCGGCAACCCGCCGGTCACCGCGGCCATCGGCAACGGCACCGCGGTCACCGTCGTGTTCGCGCAGGGCTTCGACGCCGACGGGCTCGTCGTCCCGAAGTCGATCACCTCGGTGAGCCAGCTGGCCGGCAAGACCGTCGGCGTCCTGGTCGGCTCGTCGGAGGACTACGAGCTTGAGGGCTACCTGGCGCTGGAGCACCTGACCGGCAAGGTCAAGGTCGTCAGCTTCCCGAGCGAGACGGCGGCAGGCGCCGCGGCCCTGTCCGGCGCGGTCTTCGCCGCTTATGTGCAGGGCGTTCCGGCGGCCGACCTGATCCAGCAGAAGGGCTACCATCAGCTGGTCGACGCCGAGCAGATCGCCAAGCTCGGCATCCCCGGCATTGGCGTGATAGCGGTCGCGACCAGCGTGGTCAACAGCGACCCCACCCTCGTGCAGGACTACGTATGCGCCGAGGTGCAGGCCACCAACGACATGACCGGGCCCCAGGCCGACAAGTACCTGACCGAAGCCGCCGGCGTGCAGGGCGTCCCGGCCAACCTCGTGGTGACGGCCACGAAGGCCTACTACCCGGAGATCATCCCGGTCGGCCAGCAGCTCTACTGGCTCGGCTCGACCCTGCACGACCCGACCAGCCGCCTGGTGAAGGCCTACCAGCTGACCGCCAAGTTCCTGATCGGGCAGGGCAGGCTCACCACCATCCCCAGTGCCGCGCAGATCGCGTCGCACGTCAACATCTCCTTCCTGCAGAAGGCCCTCGCCGGTGGGTGCCCGAGCTGACGTCGGCGGGGCCGGTGACCTGCAGGTCACCGGCC
>JBKQQQ010001127.1:0-2572 GCA_052144275.1 Streptosporangiaceae bacterium | reverse complement strand
GGTGCACGGGTATCGGGCATCGCCGCAGGATGGTCCGCAGAGCGCCGTACTCATCCGGATGCCCGGTATCCGCGAGGTCACCGGTGATGACGACGCAGTCCGGCCTCGGCTCGATCGCTAGCACGCGGCCGATCGCGTCGGCGAGGTTCGCGGCGGGCCGCGGCGCGACGGGACCCCTCATCAGGTGAGGGTCACTGAGGTGGGCGATCCGCATGCGCCTGACGGTAGCAACCGGCCGCGGTCAGGCTCCGCCCGGCAGGCGGCGAGGACGACCGCGGCTGGCACCATGGCCAGCATGATCGGACGACTGCACCACCTGATCCTGGACTGTCCCGACCCGCTGGCGCTCGCCACCTTCTACTCCGAACTGCTCGGCCAGCCGATCACATACCGCAGCGACGACTTCGTTGTGGTTGGCGAAGAAGGCCGTGGCCTGGGAGGATACCGCCTGGCCCGGTCGGGCAAATTGTCCCCTCAGCAGGCGACTTAAGTCCCTATCGCGACCACCGGCTGCGGCTGAACGTGATCGTGAGAACGTGTCGTTCTGTCGCCTGAATGGGGTGACTGCCGTGGGTAACAAGCGAGTGCTGGTGCTGGGCGGGAACTTCGGCGGGCTCACCGCGGCTCTGGAGGTCAAGGCGGGGCTCGGCGACGACGTCGATGTCACGGTGGTGTCGGCGGATGATCGTTTCCTGTTCAGCCCGTCGCTGATCTGGCTTCCGTTCGGCAAGCGCCGCGCAGGCGACATCACCTTCCCGCTGGGGCCGACGTTCGACGCGAACGGGATCGGCTTCGTGCACGCCGAGGCGACGGCCATCGCCCCGGCAATCCGCACGGTGACCACGACCGGCGGCCGCTACGAATACGACTACCTGGTGATCGCCACCGGGTACCGCAACAAGTTCGACGCGGTGCCTGGGCTAGGCCCGGACGGGCACGCGCAGACGATCACGTCCCTGGCCGACGCCGAGCGGGCCGGCACGGCCTGGACCAAGTTCCTGGATGATCCCGGCCCGGTGATCATCGGGGCCACCCAGGGCGCGAGCTGCTTCGGCGCGGCCTACGAGTTCCTGTTCAACACCTCGCATCAGCTGCGCAAGGCGAAGCTGCACAGCCGGGTCCCGCTGACCTTCATCACCGCCGAGCCGTTCGTCGGGCACTTCGGCATCGGCGGGCTTCCGGGGGGCGAGAAACTGCTGAAGATGTTCCTGCGCAAGGAGGGCATCAACGCGGTCACCGGCGTGGCGATGGAGGAAGTGACCGCCGATCAGGTGAAGCTGACCGACGGCAGCCAGTACCCGTTCAGGTACGCCATGGTGGTCCCGCCGTTCATCGGGCAGGAGGTCATCCGGACGACCCCCGGGCTGTCCGACGACAAGGGCTACGTCCCGGTCGAGGACACCTACCAGTCCAAGGTCTACCCGGAGATCTACGCGGTCGGCATCGCCGCGCAGGTACCGGTGCCCTGGCAGACGGCCGTGCCGATCGGCATCCCGAAGACCGGGTTCCCGGTCGAGTCGATGGCCAAGGTGGCAGCCCGCAACATCACCGCGGCGGTCAAGGGCGAGCCGCTGAGCAGCCACAAGGAGTTCGGCGAGATGGCGGCGGTCTGCACGATGGACGCGGGCAACAACGGCGTGTTGATCCTGGCCGACCACATGCTCCCGCCGCGTAAGGCGGGCGTGATGATCCCCGGGCCGCAGGTGCACGCGATGAAGGTCGCGTTCGAGAAGTACTACCTGTGGAAGAGCCGCCACGGCTACGTCCGGCTGCCCTGACGCGGCGACACCCGGCGGACGCCATCCCCGGGCGGGCAGGCCGCCTGGTGCGACTGGCTCACCGGGGATCTTGGGCCTGGATGATCGGGCCGTTCGGCTCTAACGCCGCCGCGCCGTCCGACCCACCCTTCGCGTCATAGAAGGGGCGCCGGAACGCTGCGCCTACAGGAGGTGACCGATCACACAGCCGCGGCGCCACGGGCTGATGCCGTCACGAGGAGGGCGCAATGAGCACGTACAGGGTAATCGAAGTCATCGGGACGAGCGCGACGTCATGGGAGGACGCGGCCGCGCAGGCGATAAAGGCCGCGGGCGAGACTCTGCATGGCCTTCGGGTGGCAGAGGTGGTCAAGCAGGACATCCACCTGGAGGAGGGCGGCTCGATCACCTTCCGGACCAAGCTCGAGCTTTCGTTCAAATACGAGCATGGGCACTGATCCGGCGGGGTGAACCGCGGGGCGGCCCGCTGACGCGGGCCGCCCCGGACAGGCGGGAGCCGGGCTGTACGCCGCGGCTCATTCTCCGGTCGAGCCGTCGAGGCGTTCCCTGAGCAGGTCGGCGTGGCCGTTGTGGTGCGCGTACTCCTCGATCATGTGCGTGAGCACCCAGCGCAGCGAGAACCAGCTGCGCCGCCGGAATCCCCGGACGTCCAGGGACGGCGCGGCGGGTGGTCATCGTCGTCCAGCACCTCTACCGCCGGCCACCCGACGCGACCACGAACTTCCTGCTCCGCCTGGCCGCGAGCGTCTAAGCCTGGCTGTGGCCGCACGAGAGGGCATGAAAGCGGCATCGTC
>JBKQQQ010001126.1:0-6940 GCA_052144275.1 Streptosporangiaceae bacterium | reverse complement strand
CGCATGAAGTACCCGCCGATTCCAAGCACACGTTCCATGCCGCTATCTTGCCAGGACGGCGATCGGGCGGGCTGGCACCACACCATCGCCCGCTTCACACCCCCGTCTCAATCGCGGGAGAACTCGTAAGGCAGTAGATGGCCCCGTGTGTCCGGCGCGCACGGTTCGTCACAGATTCTGGCACGCGGCGTGAGGCACGCGGCATGGCTACGCGATGGCTGTAAGCAGTCCGGTCATGAATTCGTCACTGCCGGTGCGACGGAGTCGGGAGTGACCATCGGTGCGCAGCGGAGCCGGGTGACCCGGCGGCGCGGACCATGAATAGCGATGTCCCGGCACCCATGGTGCCGGGACATCGTCCTCAACCCGCGCCTGCCGTCGGGGCTAGACCGGATCGTCAACGCCGGTATTCCGGTGGCGGGCCGACCCCGGGATCGGCAGGATCGGCGGTATGACCTCCGAACCGCACCGGCGGACGATCGGCTCACTGCGGGCCGTGGCACTCGACGCCCCGGACATCGACCGCCTGGCCACGTTCTACGAGCAGCTCGCCGGCTGGCAACGCGTCCCCGACGACGACGACGAGTGGATCACGATCGACACCGGTGACGGCTGGCGGATGGGCCTGCAACGGGCCATCGACCACGTGCCGCCCCACTGGCCGGACCAGGACCGTCCGCAGCAGGCCCATCTCGACTTCCGGGTACCGGACATCGACGCGGCGGCCGAACGCGCCCAGCAACTCGGCGCCACCCTGCTGCGCCGCAACGAGCGGTGGCACACGCTGGCCGACCCGGCCGGTCACCCGTTCGACCTGTGCCTCAACCCGGACGATCCACGGACCACCCTGATGGGCGTCATGCTCGACTGCCCCGACGCGAAGGCGTTGAGCCACTTCTACGCCGAGCTGCTCGGCAAGCCGGTGACGTACGAGGCGGACGGGGTCGCCATGATCGGGGAGGACGGCGCGCAGCCGGTGATGTTCCAGCAGGTGGAGCAGTACACCGCGCCACGCTGGCCGGATCCGGCGTACCCGCAGCAGATCCACCTCGACGTGACGGTCCAGGACGTGGACGCGGCGGAACGGGCCGCCCTTGACATCGGCGCCACCCGGCTGGACGGCGCCGGCCCGAACTGGCGCGTCTACGCCGATCCGGCCGGCAAGCCCTTCTGTCTGGTGTGGACGGTCTAGGCATGCGGGGAGCCTGGCAGCCTGTCTGGCTGCTGTCCGGTTCGCCTGGTCAGCTCGATGTCGACGGCGGTGAGGTGGGCCAGGATCGGTGTGCGTGCCGGGGACTCCGGCCGCGTCAGGGCTAGGCTGGCGGCGAGTTCGCGGCGTGCGCGTTCCAGGTCACGGACGGTCAGCGTGGTCACGTCGTGCTCACGCATCGGCGGTGAGCCGGGCGCGGTCTTGCTGCTCGGTAAGCACGCCGTCGAGGGCGGTTTGCAGGTCGGCCCGGATCGCAGGTACGGGGTCTTGCTTGTCCAGGAACGCGAGGGCGTTTTCCAGCCGGCGGCGGTAGTACGTCAGCTCGTAGGTGGTCAGTGCGTGCAGGGGTGCTCAGGCTGTTCGACGGTGACTGGCTCGATGGGCATAAGTGCTGGTCCTAACAACTGCGGATGCGCCGGGCGGGTGAAATTCCTGTTGCCCATCACATAGGGAAAGAGCATCGTTAAGCTACGTGGCGGCGATGCTGGTCACATTCCGGTACGTGCCCGGCACGGATGCCACAGAAAGGCACTGATGCCATGGCGAATGATCGTGATCCGCGTAGTGATCTCGGGGCGTGGCTGGGCGAGGAACTTCGCCGTGCCCGCCTTGACGCGGGCTTTACCAGCCAGGATCAGGTCGCGCGTGAGCTGGGCTTTGACCGGACGGTGATCGTCAAGGCAGAGACCGGGGCGCGTCCCCCGTCCGAAGACGTGGCTCCCAAGATCGCGGAGATGTTCCCCGGCCTGTGCAACGGGCTGTATGTCAGGCTGGCCGCTATCGCCCGCAAATCCAACGGGCCGATTCCGGGATGGTTCGCGGACTGGCTCAGCCGGGAGCGTGAGGCCACATCGGTGCGGATCTGGCAGCCGATTATCGTTCCCGGCCTTCTCCAGACCGCCGATTACGCCCAAGCGCTGTTCGTTGGCGAGCGCAAAGGCATAGATGCTGACGCTCTGGCGGATCTGGTTGCCGCGCGGATCGGGCGGCAGGCCATCTTCGACAAGCCAGCATCTGGTGGGTACTCACCAAGGAGGAGAAAGAGGCCCCAGCTCCGCCTGGCCACTGGAGCGGCATCCCGCCATCAAGCTGGCACGATCGCCCGGGGCCATGGAGCGATCGGCTGAGCGGCGAGCTGCTCGATTACCTGCAAGCATGGAATGACGCCTGCGCCGCAGATGGCGCCGATGCCCAGGCGCTGCAAGAGCGCGGCCGCGAGCTTGCGATACAGGTCCAGGATGAGCTGGGAACTGACGGCTGGGAAGTGCTCTACCAGATGGACGGCCGGATGCTCAGGGTGCATCCGCCAGGAAGTTGGCCGGTCGAATCGTGGAAGAAAGAACTGCTGGGTTACCACAGCAGGTCGCCAGCGGAACGAGCGACTGAGTAACCAAGTGAGGAACAATCACCACCGACAGCAGTGAACGCCAGCGGACACCGACGGATGGTGGTTCCCAGGTCAGGATGCAACTGTGCTGGCAGTCCGAACAGCGACTTGGCTTCGGGACGAAGAGGCAACCTGCTAACGCGGTACTAACAACGGTTGTGGACGCGAGGGGTCAATCTTGGACACCGAGATGCCCGAGTGGGTCATCTGGCCTGCTCAGGTGTTCTGCGGTGGACTCGCGTGGACCCGGACATTCTCCTGAAAGCAGAGGGTCGGCGTTCGACTTACCCGGCGGGCGAACCGTCAACGTCGGTGACGAGGGTCTTTCCCTGGTCACTAACGGATGGCTCGCCTTGCAGGTCAGGCCTTATGGGAGCCCGGCCGCTCAGACTCCCGAGCTGGCAGTCGATGATCCTCATCCCGGCCCGCTTACGGTAATCGTGGCCTTTATTGGGCTTTGATTAGCCTTGGTCATCCTCGCGAGTCCAGTGCGGGCGGCGAAACAGGCGTCCCAGGACGTCGTGCAGGGTGTGGCCCGAGTCCTGGAGCGCATCGACGCGGTACACCGGCGCCCCTTCAGGTGGCGGCAACTGGGCGGCCTGCGCGTCGTCCAGGCTGCACCAGATGTGGCTTCGCGTGATCCGGTGCACGTAATCGGCGTCGATGAATCGCAGGCCCGCTTTGGTGGCGATCACGATCCCGTCGAATACATCGACTTCGGGGACTTCCAGTACATGCTCAAGAGTGCCGATCTGCGTGCCCGTGCTGCTCAGCACCGGGGTTCCGCGGACTGCCGCCTGGTAGGAAATAGCCATCTCGTCAGTCATGCTGGCACTCGTCTCGCCACGAGGTAGCCCGGTCATCTGGGGCTCGCCGGACCCAAGGAGCGTACCACCGGCACAGCCAGGTCTGGATCATGGAGCTGCGAACCAGGCGCGGGCCAAGCGGCAGGCTAGTTCCGGTCAGCGCAGCTGGGGCCCTTGACGGTCTACCGTCTCCGCAGCAGCGAGTCCTGTCGATCTTGCTAGCGAATTTGCTAACAACAACCCTGGATGACCTTGGACATGAATGGAACGAGGAGCCTGGCGAGCAGGGGAAGAGCGATCCAGTGGACAGCAGTGGACGGCTGTAATCCTCCTCGTAATGCGTAGGTCATCGGTTCGATTCCAATAGGCGGCTCCCAGCTCAGAGTCCCTTTCCGATCATGGTAGGGGCTTTCTTGCTAACGGGTTAACAGCGGTATCGGCTTAGGCGGCTCTTACGGCCTAGGCGAAGATGTCTGCGGCTGCGGCCTCCGCTGAACGGATCACGTGCGCGTACGCGGAGGCATTCGGCGATGTGGCGGCGCACGTGCTCGCGGACGGGCAGGTCGGCCAGCCGGTCGGCCGGGGTGATGCGGCGGTCGAGGGAGCCGGTGCATTCGGCGGCCTTGGTCGCGTACTTGGCCACGTAGCCAGCGACCTTAGTGTTGGTCAGCCCCCCGTTGGTGGTAATGGGCCGGATGTCGCGTTCGCGGCCCCACGCCAGCGTGCGGGCTGCAAGACCCGAAGCGGCCGGGGGTCCTTACATAGACAGCACGAGCGGCTTGGCCGATGGCGGCGGTGAGCAGGGCCGATGCGTGCCCGTTCGGAGGGTCAAGACCGGGTACGTACGCGGATACTTACGGACAGCCCGAGTTGCGCTTGAGCTGCGAGCAGGCTACTTGAGGAGCTCCCCTAGAAACTGCGTCGTTTCGCGTGATGTCAAGGTCTGGGTACTTAGGTGCTGCATGACTCTTAGATAGCTGTCGACGTCCTTGGGACTGTCCAGGTAAAGCGCGCTTGTCAGCTGTTCGAGGTACACGACGTCAGGCACGTCGGATCCGGCGAACCGCAGGATGCTGAACGACCCTCCTGCGGAACGGCCGCTAGCCCGGAATGGGAGCACCTGCACCGTCACGCTTGGCCGCTCTGCGATCTCAGCGAGGTGCTTGAGCTGGTCACGCATGACGGCCGGGCCACCCACATGCCGCCGCAGTACCGACTCGTCCAACACCACCCGCAGGTCGAGAGGATCGGGTCGATCGAGCACCGCCTGCCGCGCCATCCGCAGCCGGACCCCTCGCTCGATATCCCTGGTTGAGAAGCCGCGGCCCAGGAGCGTGACAGCACGCGCGTAGTCCTCAGTTTGCAGCAAGTCAGGGACGGACTGGACCTCGTAGACCCAGATCTGGGTGGCTGCCTCTTCGAGGCCGAGATAGGGCTCGAACCAACCCGGCAGGATGTCAGAGTACCCATGCCACCAGCCAGGGGCGTTCGCCTGCCGGGCGAGCGCAAGTAGCGCCCGGCGCTCCTGTTCGTCCGTCACGCCGTAGTGGGTGAGCAGAGCTGGACCGGTACAACTGCTAAGCGGAAGCCGGATGAGCCGCCAACCTGCCCGCGGTTGGGAGGTGGACACGGCCCGTACTGTGCGATCGGAGTGATCGTCGTGATCTTGCCAACAGGGCGCTGGCAGCGCGCCGTCATCACGGCCCTGCTCGTTATTCCCTTGGTGCTGGTCATCGGGCTGTCCGCTCCAACGTGGCTGGTCTTGCCATTCCTATCCGAGCCACGACGCAACGCAGTGCTCCAGTTTCTTGGCTGTCTCATCGACTGGATCAAGGCGATCGCCGGATTGACCTAGCGCAACAGCTCGAGTCGCGACGACATCAGTACCACGTTGATCGGGCATCGCCTTTGACAAGATCTCCCAGCCGCCGTCAGTAAGGTGCTGGCAGAGCAGGTTGATCACTGCATCTTCGGTCAGCTCTGCTTCCTCTAAGTCAGCAGCATATGTATTTTCGTCGTTGCCGTTGGTTGGCTGTCTCCAAGGTGTTCCCGAATGGCTGTTTGTCGCGTTGTAGTCTGTCTGCGCTTTGCGTGCTCAGGGTGACACTTCCGGGACGCCTGATCGCATCGTGCTTATACCGACTGTCCGGAGTGCGGCCCGGGCATAAGGTGAGCGCAGCGCCTTGCGGTTTCGGGCTGCAGTGAGGGGGTGGGGGCGGTGGCCCGGGTGATTTGCGTGCATGGGATCGGCCAGCAGCGCAAGGACGAGGAGATGCTGCGCAGCGAGTGGGCCCCGGCCCTGCGTGATGGAATCCGGCGTTCTGATGTCGCTGCCGCTAGCCTGCTGGGGGATGAGGATATCCAGTGCGTGTTCTACGGGGCCTTGTTCCGCCCGTCCGGGCAGCTGCTGGGTCCGGGTGACCCGTGGCTGACGGCCGCGGATGCGACAGAATTCGACCGGGAGCTTCTGGTGGCCTGGTGGCGAGCTGCAGCTGAGTCGGACCCGCGTGTGGTTCATCCAGATGCCAGGACGCTGGCGCGGACACCGGGCAGCGTGCAAGCGGCGCTGCGGGCGCTGATCGGGTCGCCATTCTTCACCGGGCTGGCGGAGCGGGTAATGCTGTTTGACTTGCAGCAGGTCCGCTGTTACATGACCGACTCTGTTATACGCCAGGCGGTGCAGGACCGGATCGTGGCGGCCGTGGATGAGGATACCGAGGTCGTAGTGGGGCATTCGCTGGGATCGGTGGTGGCGTATGAGGCGCTATGCGCCCACCCGGAATGGCCGGTGCGAGCCCTGGTGACCTTGGGATCGCCTCTGGGTATCCGGAACATGATATTTGACCGGCTACTGCCCGCCCCCATTACCGGAGAGTCCGGGAAGTCGGCTGGGGCGTGGCCGGGCGGGGTGGAGGCGTGGACGAATGTCGCCGACGCCGGGGATGCGGTGGCGCTGGCCAAGGACCTGTGCCCGCTGTTTGGACCCAAGGTGGCTTGTTACCTGGTTGACAACGGGTCGCATGCCCACGCCGTCCAGCCTTACCTGACCGCTGCTGAGACCGGCGCGGCGATCGCGGCTGGCCTGCGCGGGTCAGGCGGGCGGCAATGACCGGTGCCGCTCTGCCGCAGCCCGGGCCCTCGGCGGTGGGCGGCCGACGGTTCTTGCTCACCGGTGTAGTCAGTCGCTATCACCATGCCCCATCGTGGAACCGTGAAGAGCTCGTCGGCGACCTGCGGCGCATAGTGGAGCTGTTTACTGGCGAACTGGGGTATGAGCATGTGCCGGTAATGGGCCTGGATCCGACGGGGCTGCAGATCCAGGATGCGCTGCGGGACTTCTGCACCTCAGCGGAACGGCATCCGGATGATTACCTCGCGGTGTACCTGGCCGGGCACGGGGAGATCCTGGAAGTCGGGGACACCGGGTTCGAGCATGTACTGTTGCCCGCTGACGCGATTCCGGGTGATCTGCGCCACCGGGCGGTCAAGAGCGGAGATCTGGCTGAGTGGATACTGGCTGACACGTCGGTGCGTCGG
>JBKQQQ010001125.1:0-6457 GCA_052144275.1 Streptosporangiaceae bacterium | reverse complement strand
GGCCGGCGGGGGCTATCGGGGCAACGCGGGGGATGTCGACTACGACTTGGGCTATGACGCTGAGGGCTGGGACACCCAAGGGTTCCGCCGTCCGGAAGCGGACTACCTCGACAGCCACGATCCCGGCCATGCCGGCGCTGGTGCTGGAAGCAGCGATGCCAGCAGCACCGGCGCCAGCAGCACCGGCGCCGACACCGGGGTCCGGCCGGACCTCGACCGCCCGCTCCGGGGCCGCCCGCTCCGGGGCCGCAGGGACGGCGGTCACGCGCGCGCGGCAGGCACCGAACAGACCAGCCAGCTCGGGTGGGAATCCGAAGCCAGCGGGGCCCTGTGGACTCCTGAGGCCCCCGGCCGCGCAAGCCGCGGCGGCGGCCCGGGCGGGCCTGGGGGTCCCGGCGGGCCGAGGAGACCGCGAGGCCCCCGGGGCTTCGGCGGACCGGGGCGCCGCGGGCTGGACCGGAGCAGGGTCAAGATCAAGGGCAGCTGGTGGCGGCACTGGACGTGGCAGAAGGCCGTGGGCGTGCTGCTGGCCGGCATCGGCGCCGTCATCGTGTTCGGCGCCATCGCCATGGTCATGGTCTATGAGCAGACGCCGGTTCCCACCGCGGCGATGGCGGCCACCGGCTACTCGCAGTCCGTGGTCTACTCGAGCAACGGCACCCTGATCGGGCGGTTCGGCACCACCAACCGGGAGATGCTGACCTACACCCAGCTTCAGCAGAATCACCAAATCCTCATCAACGCGGTGCTCGCCGCCGAGGACCGGAACTTCTTCAACGAGGGCGGCATCTCGCCCACCGGCATCATGCGGGCCGCTTACGAGGACATCAAGGGCAATGACGGCTCGCTGCAGGGCGGCTCGACCATCACCCAGGAATTCGTCCGGCAGTACTACGCCGGCATCGGCACCCAGCAGACGCTTAGCCGCAAGTTCAAGGAGATCTTCGTGGCCATGAAGGTGGCCAAGGAGAAGTCCAAGCAGTGGATCCTGACCAACTACCTGAACACGATCTATCTGGGTGACGGTGCCTACGGGGTCGAGGCGGCGGCTGAGACGTACTACGGCAAGAAGGTGGCCCAGCTGGATGTGGCGCAGGCGGCCGTGATCGCCGCCATCATCCAGCAGCCGAGCGCCTACCCGCTGCGGCAGTACCGGCCCGAGCTGATCAGCCGCTGGCACTACGTGCTCAACGGCATGGTGCAGATGGGGAACCTGACGCAGCAGCAGGCGAACGCGATGAAGTTCCCGGCTCCCAGCGACAACGTCCCGCAGACCGTCGGCTTCGATGTCTGGGATCCCTACGTCCTCAACATGGTCTACAGCGAGCTGGTCGACGTCTATAAGTTCAGCCCGACGCAGATCTACACCGGCGGGTACACGATCCGCACCTCCATCGACAACGCCAAGATGGCCGAGCTCTACCAGGCGGTCCGCGACAACGAGGCGCAGATCGACGAGAGCAGCGTGCCGTTCAACCCCGCCTACATGCACGCGGGCGCGGTGCTCGAGAACCCCGCCGATGGCTCCATCCAGGCGCTGTACGGCGGACCCGGCTACATAGGAGACAAGTACAACGGGACCGGCAAGGTCATCACCAAGAACTACTGCGACGAGATTCGCTGCGAATGGAACATGGCGGTGCAAAACCGCGAGCAGGTCGGCTCCTCGTTCAAGCCGTACATCCTGGCCACCGCGGTCAAGCAGGGCATGAACGTGCAGACCAGCACGCTCGACGGCTACGACAACGCCTGCATCCCGCCGGACAGCGCGCCCTCGGCGTACCCGGCCACGGCCATCTCGGCCGGGACGGAGCTCACCTGCCAGACCGCCTCCTACGACCCCGTGGCTAACGACTCGGCGGGGGAGAACGGGCCGTACACGCCGCAGATGGCGATGGCGGTGTCGATCAACACCGCGTACGCGGACCTGTGGCACACGGTGGCCGGCGTGGACGGCGCGAACGTGGTCCAGATGGCGCAGGCGTTCGGCGTGAAGACCGACCCGGCCGGCATCACCGCGGGTCCCATGATGGAGAACGAGGCGGGCGTCGCGCTCGGCCAGGCTTCGCTGACCGTCGTCGAGCAGGCCACGATGCTGGCGACGATCGATGACAACGGCGTCTACCACAGCGCGCACGTGATCACGTCGATCACGGCGAACAACGCCCCGCCGACGCCCATCAAGATCACCAGTTACCCGGTGTTCAGCACCGACCCGACGCTCAACACCGAAGAAGCCACGCAGGTGCAGTACGCCATGTCCGAGGACACCGCGTCCTACGGCACGGCGCCGACCGCCGGGCTGAGCGACGGCCAGGAGGTCGTCGCCAAGACCGGCACCACCAACGCCGAGCAGTCGGCGTTCTTCATCGGCGCCATCCCGAGCCAGGCCCTGGCCGTCGCGCTGTTCACCAACGAACAGGGCTCCCCAAACGTGGTCCCCGGCATCCAGACGCTCGCCGACCTCGGCGGCGCAGGCCCGAACGGCGGCGACGGCGGCACCTGGCCGGCGGCGATCTGGCACACCTACGCCCAGGACGAGTTCGTGCCGCTGGGAGTCGAGCAGTTCACCACGCCGGTCTTCACCGGCAGCACATGGAACCTAGTGCCGCCGGGCCTGCGCAAGGTCGCGAAGAAGCAAAAGAAGAAGAAGAACAACAGCCAGAACAGCCAGAACGGCTTTTCGTTCGGCCAGCAGGGCCAGGGAGGCGGTAACCCCAACCCCTTCCCCACCTACAGCTGTGACCCGTCGGTGGTGACCTGCGCCTAGGGCAGGAGGCGCCGTGAAAGCACCCCGGAGGCGAGCGGGGACAGGACAGGGTCCGGGGCGCGGTTAGATATGGGAGTGGATGCCCCGGGGTCGACGAACACGCGGTTTGGCGGCGGGGCCGAGCGCTCTGGGCCCCGCAGGCCCGCCGCCCTGGCGGCCGCCCTCGGCAGCACCAGCGTGCTGATCGCGGCGTCCGTGCTCGGCATGGTGCTCGCGTTCGCGGAGAAGTCCCCGTGCCGGTCCGGCGCTTGGAATTCCTACGCCAAGCAGTTCCAGGACGCCTGCTACACCGACATCTACCCGCTGTACTACAACGAGGGGCTGTCCGCGGGCAAGGTGCCCTACACCGGCCATCCGGTGGAATACCCGGTGCTGATCGGCGGCGCCATGCAGGCCGCGGCCTGGCTGGTCAGGAACGTCAGCCTGGCGATCAGGGGCCGCGAGTTCTTCGACGTCACCGTCGCGCTGCTCGCGGTCTGCGCGGTGGCGGGCGTGCTCGCGACCGCGCATGCGGCCGGCCCGGACCGGCGCGCGCAGGCGCTGATGGTGGCGCTGTCCCCGGCGCTGATCCTGTCCGCGTTCGTCAACTGGGACCTGATCGCCTTCGCGCTGACGGCGCTGGGGATCGCCGCCTGGGCCGGCCGCCGCGGCGTCTGGGCGGGCGTCCTGCTCGGGCTGGGGGTCGCGGCCAAGTTCTACCCGCTGGTGGTCTTCCTGCCGCTGCTGCTGCTCTGCCTGCGGGCCGGCCAGCTGCGCGAGTTCGCGAAGACCCTGGCCGCCGCCGTGCTCGCCTGGCTGGCCGTCGACCTGCCGGTGATGATCATCGCGCCGTCCGGCTGGGCTTACTTCTACGTGTTCAGCAAGGACCGGGGGGCCGACTGGGGTTCGATCTGGTACATGTTCGAGCACTTCAACGTGCCCGTGCTCGGCAACGTCGGCCTCAGCGCCCTGAACGAGATGTCGGCGGTCTTCTTCGCCGCCGCCTGCGCCGCGATCGCGGTCCTCGCGCTGGCCGCGCCCCGTCGCCCGCGCCTGCCGCAGCTGTGCTTCCTGATGCTGGCCGCGTTCCTGGTGACGAACAAGGTCTGGTCGCCGCAGTACGTCATCTGGCTGGTACCGCTGGCGGTGCTGGCCCGCCCGCGGCTGTGGCCCTACCTGCTCTGGCAGCTCGCCGAGGTGGCCTACTTCTTCGGCATCTGGGGTTACCTCATCTCCGTCTACGCGAGCGAGGGCAACCAGGTGACCGGCTACGCCGGCATCAGCACGGGATGGTACTTCGCCGCCCTCCTCGCCAGGCTCATCGCCGTAGCGGTGCTCGCCGCCTACGTCGTTCGGGACATTCTTAATCCCGAACGGGACCTGGTGCGTGCCCACGGTCAGGATGATCCGGCCGGCGGGGTTCTCGACCACGCCGGGGACCAGTTCAGGCTCCGGCTGCCTGCCCTGGCCCGCAGGCCTGGTCCGCGGGCCTAAGCGGGCAGGTGCTCCTTCAGCCAGCTGACATCGGCGGCCAGGCTGCCGTCGTCGTCAGGGGTCTCGCAGATGACCGGGGCGCCCGCGGCGCGGACCACGCCGAGCAGCAGCGCGGGGTCGATGGTGCCGGCCGCGATGTTGGCGTGCCTGTCCCGGCCCGAGCCGAACTCGTCCCGCGAGTTGTTGCAGTGCACCAGGTCGATCCGGCCGGTGATCGCCTTGATCCGGTCGACCGCGTCGGCGAGGTCGATGCCGGCCGAGTTGGCGTGGCAGGTGTCCAGGCAGAAGCCCACGTTCGCGGCGTCAGCCCCGGCCGCCTCGGTCACCGCCTCCCAGAGCCTGCCGATCGCCTCGAGCGACCTGGCCATGGCGCCGTCGCCGCCCGCGGTGTTCTCGATCAGCATCGGCAGCGGCCGGTCGATGCGCTCCACCGCCTTGCGCCAGTTTTCCAGGCCGTCGGCGGGGTCCGCGCCCGCGGTGACGTGCCCGCCGTGCACGATCAGGCCCTTGGCCCCGATGGACGCGGCCGCCTTGAGCTGCTGGTCGAGCAGCTTCCTGCTGGGAATCCTGATCCGGTTGTTGCTGGTGGCGACGTTGATCACGTACGGCGCGTGGATGTAGATGTCCACGCCGGCCGCGGCGAAGGCGTCCCGGATGGCCGCCGGATCCCCGCCGGGTATCACCGGTCCCTTCCAGCCCTGCGGATCGCCGAGGAAGAACTGGGCCGCGTCCGCGCCGCAGTCGACCGCCTCGTCCAGCGGGTTGTCAACGTGGAAGTGGGCTCCGATGCGCGCCATGGTCCCGAGCCTAGTGCCAGGCGAGCCTAACGCCGGCGGTCAGGCGAAGAAGCCGCCCTTGGACAGGCCGAGGGCCAGCCCGACGAACCCGGCGATGATGCCGGTGACGATCACGATCCGCTGCTCGCGGGTGGCCGAGATCATCTGCACGTACAGTCCGACCAGGCACGCGACCAGTCCGGTGGCGGTCGCGGTGACGATCACCGCGGCGCCGGTGTGGGCATTCCGGATGATCATGCCGAGGATGAAGGATATGAGGCCGAGAATCAGGGTGAGGATGGCCATAAAATTCTCGACCGGATGCGGCTGCCCGTCCGAGTTCAGGATGTTCGCACGCTGGCGGCCGTTCCGGACAGCACCGGCCACGGGGATCACCTCCCGGCTGTCACTGCGGGCATACGATTTCACTCGACAGTCTTCCCCGCTGCGACAGTGCGGAATCCACAGGTTTTCCCGCGGGGTTTCCCCCGCGCCTTCCCCGCTGCGACAGTGCGGAATCCACAGGTTTTCCGGCGGGGTTTCCCCGCGCTTTTCCCGCGTCCGGCGGCGGATCGCCGTCCGGTTAACACGTAACCGGGATGTTAGGTAGACTGACCGGGCTGCGGACAACCCGGCTGTTACCTGCGCCGGCTCGTGACCGCGACACCTCCTGCCACGGAAGGACCGTGGCCGCATTAGTCCAGAGGAGGCTCAGGACGCCCATGCGCCACTACGAGATTATGATCATCCTCGACTCCACCCTCGAGGAGCGCAACGTCCAGCCGTCACTTGACCCGTTCCTCAAGGTCGTGACGGGCGGCGGCGGCAAGGTCGACAAGGTGGACATCTGGGGCAAGCGCCGCCTGGCGTACCAGATCGAGAAGAAGTCAGAAGGCATCTACGCGGTCGTGGACCTGACGGCGGAGCCGGCCACCGTGCTCGAGATGGACCGTCAGCTCAACCTCAACGAGGGCGTGCTGCGGACCAAGGTCATGCGGCCCGAGCATCATCACTGATCGGGACCTTCTGACCTCCAGACCCCGTTTCCCAGACAGCCAATCCTTAGCGACCCGGGAGTACCCCGATGGCAGCAGGCGATACCCAGATCACGATCGCGGGCAACCTCGTCGACGATCCGGAGTTGCGTTTCACCCCGGCCGGGCAGCCGGTGGCGCGGTTCCGCGTCGCGTCCACCCCGCGGTACCTCGACAAGACCACGAACGAGTGGAAGGACGGCGACAGCCTGTTCCTGACCTGCAATGTGTGGCGGCAGGCGGCGGAGAACGTCGCCGAGAGCCTGCAGCGCGGGATGCGGGTGATCGTCTCCGGGCGGTTGCGGCAGCGGTCGTATGAGACCAAGGAAGGCGAGAAGCGGACCGTCTACGAGGTCGAGGTCGACGATGTCGGTCCCTCGCTGCGGAACGCGTCGGCCAAGGTG
>JBKQQQ010001124.1:0-13029 GCA_052144275.1 Streptosporangiaceae bacterium | reverse complement strand
CCGGCCCTGGACCGCAGGTCGATGCTGGACGCGGTGGACCGGTTCCTCGGCCAGGGCATCGAGGGCATCGTCGTCATCGCGACACAGGACACCGCCGTGGCCGCGCTCGCGCATGTGCCCCCGGAGGTGCCGCTGGTCGCGGTGGGCTGCGGCACCCGCGCGTCGGTCACCTCGGTGGCCATCGACAACACGGTCGGCGCCGCCACGGCGACCCGGTACCTGCTCGGCCTGGGGCACCGATGCGTCTACCACGTCGCCGGGCCGTCGTCCTGCCTGGACGCGAAGGAACGCGTCCTCGGCTGGCAGCAGGTGATGCGTGCGGCCGCCGTGCCCGAGCCGCCCGTGCTGGCCGGCGACTGGTCCGCCTCCTCCGGCTACGAGCTGGGCGGCCAGCTAGCCGCGGAACCCGGGCTTACGGCCATCTTCTGCGCCAACGACACGATGGCGCTCGGCGTCATCCGGGCGCTGACCGAACGAGGGCTGCGGGTGCCGGAGGACGTCAGCATCGTCGGCTTCGACGATGTGCCCGAGGCGGGGTTCTTCCGGCCGCCGCTCACCACCGTGCGGCAGGACTTCGGTGAGGTCGGCCGGCAGGCGCTGAGTACGCTAGTCGATCGGATGGCCGGCATGATCCCGGCCGGGCCCAGGGTCCGGGTGGCGCCCGAGCTGATCGTGCGGGCGAGCGCCGCCGGGCCGCACTGACCGGCTGGGGTCATGCCGACTCCGGCCTGGTTGAGCCACCTGGATTGAGCCGGCCGGCGGACGGCAAGAATGCACTGGAAGGAACGTAGGATAAGGCGGACAGATGGATGTTAGCGCTAACAAAGATGTCAGCGGTGACGCTTTCGCCGTCGGCGTGGACTTCGGCACGCTGTCGGCCCGGGCCCTCGTGGTGCGGGTGAGCGACGGCGCCGAGGCGGGCACCGCCGTCAGCGAGTACCGGCACGGCGTGATCGACCGCGAGCTGGCCGGCGCCGATCTGCCACCGGACTGGGCACTGCAGGACCCGGCCGACTACACCGGCGCGCTGGCCGCCGCGATCCCGGCCGCGATCAGGGACGCGGGCATCGACCCGGCCCAGGTGATCGGCATCGCCACCGACTTCACCGCCTCTACCTGCATGCCGGTGCTCGCCGACGGCACGCCGCTGTGCCAGCTGCCCGGCCTGGCCGCCCGCCCGCATGCCTACCCCAAGCTGTGGAAGCACCACGCCGCCCAGCCGCACGCGGACCGGATCAACGCTGTCGCCCACGAGCGGGGCGAGAAGTGGATCAACCGCTACGGCGGCAAGATCTCCTCGGAGTGGCAGTTCGCCAAGGCGCTGCAGCTGCTGGAGGAGGACTTCGAGCTGTACCAGCGCGCCGACCGGTGGATCGAGGCCGCCGACTGGATCATCTGGCAGCTGTGCGGGACCGAGACCAGGAACGCGTGCACGGCCGGGTACAAGGGCATCTTCCAGGACGGCAGCTACCCGTCGCCGGCGTATCTGGCCGCCCTCGATCCGCGCTTCGTTAGTTTCGCCGCCGGCAAGCTCGCTCATCCCATCTCGCCGCTCGGCGCCCGGGCCGGGGGGCTGACCCCGGCCGCGGCCGCGCTGACCGGGCTGCCCGCGGGCATCGCGGTGGCCGTCGGCAACGTGGACGCGCACGTCACGGTGCCCGCGGCCGGCCCGGTCGCGGCGGGCAAGATGGTCGCGATCATGGGCACTTCGACCTGCCATGTCATGAATGGGCAGCAGAGCATGAACGGCGCCGAGCTGGCCGAGGTGCCCGGCATGTGCGGGGTCGTCGACGGCGGCATCGTGGCCGGGCTGTGGGGATACGAGGCGGGGCAGAGCGGGGTCGGCGACATCTTCGCCTGGTTCGCGCGCAACGGTGTCCCCGGCGAGTTCGCCGGCGAGGCACGGCAGCGCGGCGTTTCGCTGCAGCAGCTGCTCGACGAGAAGGCGGCCGCCCAGCCGGTCGGGGCACACGGGCTTATCGCGCTGGACTGGGAGGGCGGCAACCGCTCGGTCCTGGTCGACGGCCGCCTGTCCGGCGCCATCATCGGCCTGACGCTCGCCACCACGGCGCCGGAGATCTACCGCGCGCTGCTCGAGTCCACCGCGTTCGGCACCAGGATGATCATGGACACGTTCGCCGACTCGGGCGTGCCGGTCACGGAGCTCGTGGTGGCCGGCGGCCTGACCAAGAGCCCCCCGCTCATGCAGATCTACGCGGACGTCACCCGGCGCCCGCTTAGCGTGATCGGGTCCGAGCAGGGCCCGGCACTTGGCTCGGCCATTCACGCGGCGGTCGCGGCGAGCGCTTACCCGGACGTGCCGGCCGCGGCGGCGGTCATGGGCCGCATCGACCGGGACGTCTACCAGCCCGACGCGGCCCGCGCCGACGTGTACGACGAGCTGTACGCCGAGTACGTGCGGCTGCACGACTACTTCGGCCGTGGCGAGAACCAGGTCATGTACCGGCTGCGGGCGATCCGCGACCGCGCGTGGGCGGCGAGGGAGGCAGCACGATGAGCATGCCGGACGGCGCTGAACTCGCCGCGCTGCGCAAGACGGTCTGCGCGCTGCACGCCGAGCTCGTGCGCAACAACCTGGTCGCCTGGACCTCGGGCAACGTGTCCGCCCGGCTGGGGGACCTGATGGTGATCAAGCCGAGCGGCGTCTCCTACGACGACCTGACGCCGGAGTCGATGGTGGTCTGCGACCTGGACGGCAAGCCTGTTTCCGACGGGCTGAGCCCGTCCAGCGACACCGCCACGCACGCCTACATCTACCGGCACATGCCTAAGGTCGGCGGCGTGGTGCACACCCACTCCACCTACGCGACCGCGTGGGCCGCGCGCGGCGAGCCCGTCCCGTGCGTGATCACCGCGATGGCCGACGAGTTCGGCGGCGAGATTCCGGTCGGGCCGTTCGCGCTGATCGGCGGCGACGAAATCGGCCGGGGCGTGGTCGCCACGCTGACCGGGCACCGCTCCCCCGCCGTCCTGATGCGCAGCCACGGCGTCTTCACCATCGGCGGCACCGGCCGTGACGCGGTGAAGGCCGCCGTGATGTGCGAAGACGTGGCGCGCACCGTCCACCTGGCCCGCGCCTTCGGCGAGCTCGCGCCGCTGCCCGCAGAGGCGGTGGACGCGCTGCACGCCCGCTACAAGAACTACTACGGACAGCGTTGACGCTTAAAAGGAGACCTGAGCCATGACCGCTCTCAACGGGCGTAAGCCGCGCATCGGCATTCTCGGGATCATGCAGGACCTGTACGACGACATGATCCCCGGGATCGCGGAGCGGCAGGAGGGGTACGCCGCGGAACTCGCCGCGCACCTGTCCGACGTCGCGGAGTTCACCCCGAGCAAGGCGATTAAGTACCGTGAGGACGCCGAGCGCGCCATGCGCGAGTTCGAGGACGCCGACCTGGACGGCGTGCTCGTCGTCATGCTCACCTACGGCCCGGCCATGCGGGTGGCGCGGCTGCTCTCGGAGTCCCGGCTGCCCGTCTGCCTGGCCAACATCCAGCCGGAACCCAACGTTACGCCCGCCTGGGACATGGCTGACATGACCTACAACCAGGGCGTGCACGGCGCGCAGGACACGGCCAACGCCATGGTCCGGGCCAGGAAACGGTTCGCCGTGCTGACCGATGACTGGAAGAGCGCCTCGTTCCGGGCCGACGTCGGGCGCTGGGCCCGCGCGGCGGCCACGGCCACCGCATGGAAGCAGCTCAAGGTCGCCATCTTCGGCTACGCGATGAACGAGATGGGCGACATCCGCGTCGACGAGAACGCGCTGGTCCGGACCCTGGGCCCGGCGATCATCTCGGTCGCGCAGGGCGACCTGTGGCGCGGCATGCAAGATGCTAGCGACGACGCGGTTGCCTCGGTCATCTCCTTCGAGGACGAGAACTTCGAGATCGACCCGCGGCTTTCTGCTGAGGAACGGACGGACCACGCCCGGATGCAGGTGGCGATCGAGCAGATCCTGGACGAGCGGGGGTTCGGCGCCTACACCGCGCACTTCGACGCGATCGGCGAAGACGGCCGGTTCGCCCGGCTGCCGCTGGCCGCGGCGTCGTCGCTGATGGCCAAGGGTTACGGGTACGCGGCCGAAGGCGACGTGCTCACCGCCTGCCTGGTCACCGCCGGGCACGTGCTGATCGGCGACGCGCACTTCACCGAGATGTACGCGATGGACTTCCCCTCGGACTCGATCCTGCAGAGCCACATGGGCGAGGGCAACTGGAAGATCGCCCGGTCCGACCGGCCGGTGAAGCTGATCAAGCGGCCGCTGGGCATCGGGCGGCTGGCCGACCCGCCCACGTTCTTGTTCCAGTACCAGCCGGGGCCGGCCACGCTGGCCGCGCTGGTCTCGCTGGAGGGCGACCGCTTCCGGCTGGTGGTCGCCGAGGGCGAGAACCTGGACAGCCAGGAACTGCCGGCCCTGGAGATGCCGTACGGGCAGTTCCGGCCCGCCTCCGGGCTGCGCAAGTGCCTGAACGGCTGGCTGTCGCACGGCGGCCCGCACCACGAGGTAATGAACCTGGGCCACCACTCCGCCGACTGGAAGGCGTTCTGCCAGCTCACCGGCATCGAGTTCGTCCAGGTCTAGGCGCGGCCGCCCTTCGGCCTGGGCAGGTCGTTCGGGATCAAGAATGGGAGGCGGGCGCGGCGGGGCACCTTCCGGCGAGGGCGGGGCGGCGAGCTGCTTTACTGGCCGGTGACCTGCTGCCAGTTGGGGACGGAGGGCTGGATCCTGGCGGCCGGTCCCTGGCCGAAGAGCTTGAGGATGTTGCCGGTGATGCGCTGCACCATGGTGGCCTCGCAGATGCCGCCCGGGTGGCAGCCGCTGCGGTCGCCGAGCGCCGGGATCCAGTTGTTGGTGCCGGTGTCGAGCACGCCGGCGCCGGCGGACGCGTCCGTGTAGTAGGTCATGTCGGAGAAGAACGCGCCGATGCTGGTCTGGCCCAGGCCAGCCGGGATCGGCGAGTGGCCGAAGATCTGGTCATCGGCCGGCTGGCCGTAGGCCCGGTCGAACTTGTCCACGTCCGAGGCGACCACGCCGGGAATGATCTCGCCGTCGCGCAGGCCGGTACCGGCGAAGACCCAGGCGGAGGCGTCCGCGACCCGGAAGCCCACGTCCAGGCCGGGCTCGAGGAAGCCGGCGTAGGTATCGCCGACGAAGCTGTACTCCGGCCAGCTGGACGGCGGGTTGGACCACTCGTTGCCGGTGACCTGGAGCGGATTGCCCCGGCCGTCGAGCGGGTCCGCGGCCGAGTCCCGGTAGTCGACGAGCTCGCGGTCGGGGCCGAGCGGGGAGGCCTGGGTCCTGACGTGCCGCAGGATCGGGCTTGCGGCGAAGAAGACGACGTTGACGCCGGCGTCGTAGGCCGTGACGGCGGCCTGGCGCTCCCCCAGCGACCAGCACTCGTCGTGGCCCAGGGATAGCAGGACCTTGTGCTTCAGCAGGTAGCCGGGATGCTCCTGGACGGTCAGGTCGGTGGCGTAGGTGACGTCGAGACCGTGCTGCTCGGCCCACCTGACCAGCGGGTACTCCAGGGCGAGGAAGTTGCCCGAGCCGTCCTCCGCGGCGTAGGGCCGGTCGTAGGAGACCACCCGGGCCCGGTTGCAGACCGGGTACACGTCCGGCGGGCAGCTGCCCAGGCCCTGGTAGTAGTCGTAGCCGCCGTAGAAGTTCCAGGCCTGCCAGGTGAACACGTCGTTCTTGATCACGTAGGTGGCGGTGCTGGCCGGGTCCCAGATCGTCAGCGGCACGTAGCTCTGCCGGTTGCCCGGGCCGGTCAGCTTGATCAGGTAGTCGCCCTGGACGAACGCGGGGGTGACGTCGAACGACAGGGACGGGGACCAGTTGTCGCAGGCCACCATGTTGATGCCGGACGTGACCGGGCAGCCGGGCTGGTCCTTGCCTGTGACCTGCGCTGAGGTCCAGATGAGGCGGGCGCCCCGGCCCTGGTAGTAGCCCATGCGGAAGGCCTGCGCCCGGAATGTTCGGCCGGTGGTGCTGACGTACAGGGTAACCTTCTGGCCCGGCTGGGCGTAGGCCAGGCTGGCGAACCCGCTGATGCCGGCGTGCGCGCCGTGGATCTCCCAGGCGGTCGTGCCCGGCTTGTCGTTCTCCTCGATCACCCAGCGGGCCTGTTCCCCGTCCGGGCCGGGGAGGGTGGCCGGGCCGGACGCCGTGATGCCCGTGGTGCCCGTGGTGCCTGGAGCGGGACTCGACGGGGTGGCCCGCGGCGCCTGCTGCGGGTGGGAGCAGCCTGCCACGGTAGCTAGCAGCAGCGCCGTGGCCAGGACCAGCCTGTTCGGCGACACGTAACCTCCTCGCTTCCCCGCAGACAATCTATGGCCGACGCGCGGCGGCCGGGGGCGGATGACGATCGCTCCCGGATAACGGGGGCGAAACATCTTAGATACGCCTACTTGACCGGATATGGCCGGAGGATCTAGCGTGCTAGAGCGAACGTTCGCTCAAGGTGGCGAAGGGGCCAGCGGCGACAGGGCCGGCTGGGCGCGGTTACGAGGACCCGACGGAAGGACGCGATGGCCCGACGGCGGTACGTGTCGATCAAGGAAGTCGCGGCGCGCGCCGGGGTCAGCTTCCAGACGGCCAGCAAGGTCCTCAACGGCGGTGACGTGCGGGTTTCCGCCGAAACCGAGGAGCGGATCCTGGCCGCCGCCGCCGAACTCGGCTACCGGCCGAACACGATCGCCCGCAGCCTGGTCCAGCGGGCCACCGCCACCATCGGCCTGGTGGCCAGCGACGCCACCGACGTGGCCATCGCCCAGGCCTCGGTGGCCGCCGAGCAGGCCGCGCGGAAGAACGGGCACTCCGTGCTGGTCGGGCACCTGGCGGTCGGCGGCGCGGACGGGGCCGACATCGTGCGGACCCTGATCGAGCGCCGGGTGGACGGCATCATCGCCGCCGCGCCCGAGGTCGAGGAGGACACCGAGGTCGCCGACCTGCTCCGGCGGTACGTGCCGTCGGTCAGCCTGCAGGCGGTGCCGGGCGGCGGGGTCCCGCTGGTGGGATCCAACCACAGGGAAACCGGGCGGCTGGCCGCCGACCACCTGCTCGGGCTCGGGCACACGTCCATCGGGACGGTCACCGGGCTGTTCCGGCGGCGGGTCACCCGCAGCCGGCTGCACGGCTACGAGGACGCGCTGCGCGACGCGGGCCTGGAGCCGAGCGAGGACCTGGTGACCGAGGGCGACTGGACGCCGCAGGGCGGCGCCACCGCGACCCGCCTGCTGCTCGAACGCTCGCCCGGCCTGACCGCGATCTTCGTTCACAGCGACGTCATGGCGATCGGCGTGCTGTCCGCGCTGTGGCAGGCCGGGCGCCGGGTGCCCGCCGACGTCGCGGTCGTGAGCTGCGACGACATCCCGTTCGCCGAATTCCTGACGCCGCCGCTGACCACCGTGCGCGTGCCGCTGGCCGAAACCGGGCGGCAGGCGGTCGAGTTGCTGCTGCGCAGCATCGCGGGCGAGCCGGTGCCCGAGCGGACGCCGCTGCTGCCGGTGGAGCTGATCGTCCGCGGTTCCTGCGGCGCGCAGGGCACGCCCTCGCCGAGAAGCTCGCCGCGAAGGAGGAGACCCCGTGACCAAGAAGCCCAGTGACCAAGGAGACACTGCGTGACCCGGATCGCCATTGACCCCGCCCGGCCCACCGGACGGCTCGATCGCAAGGTGTTCGGCGGGTTCGTCGAGCACCTCGGCCGCTGCATCTACGGCGGGCTGTATGACGAGGGCTCACCCCTGTCCGACGACCGCGGCTTCCGCAAGGACGTGCTCGGCCTGCTCCGCGAGCTGCGGCTCGGCGTGCTGCGCTGGCCGGGCGGGAACTTCGTCAGCAACTACCACTGGGCCGACGGCATCGGGCCCAAGGACGGCCGGCCGCGCCGCCCCGAGCTGGCCTGGGGCGGCGAGGAGTCCAACCGGTTCGGCACCGACGAGTACCTGGCCTACTGCGCCGAACTCGGCACCGAGCCGTACATCTGCCTGAACATGGGCACCGGGACGCTGGAGGAGGCGCTGGCCTGGGTCGAGTACTGCAACTCGGCCGGCGACACCTACTGGGCGGGCCGACGGCGGTCCAACGGCCGGGCCGAGCCGTACCGGGTCACCTACTGGGGCCTGGGCAACGAGATGTACGGCGACTGGCAGGTCGGGGCGTTCACCGCCGAGGAGTACGTGCGCGAGGCGACCAGATGGGCGCGGGCCATCCGGATGCTCGACCCGCAGGCCAAGCTGGTCAGCTGCGGCATGAACGGCTGGAACGAGTGGGACCGGGTGGTCATCGACGGGATGGCGTCGCTGGTGGACTACCACTCGCTGCACATCTACACCGGCAGCGACGACTACTGGACCAACGTGCTGCAGCCGCACCAGGCCGAGCGCGCGATCCGGTGCACCGAGGCCCTCATCCAGCGCGCGGCCTACCGGCAGAAGATCGCCACGCCGCCGCGGGTCGCCTACGACGAGTGGAACGTCTGGTACCGCAACATGACCGGCGCGCTCGAGGAGCGGTACACGTTCGCCGACGCGCTGGCCGTGGGGACCTACCTGAACATCTTCGTCAGGAACTGCGACTGGGTCCGGATGGCGAACCTGGCGCAGATGGTGAACGCCATCGCGCCCGTCGTCACCAGCGGCGAGGTCGCGGCCGTGCAGCCCATCTGGTACCCGGTGCTGCTGCACACCCAGGCGGCCCTGGATCTGGCCGTCGACGTGCACGTGAACGGCCCGGTGCTCAGCCCGGAGCTGCCCGCCGGGGCGAGCCGGTGGCCGTTCCGGATCGGTGATCTGGGACCGTTCGGCCTGATTGATGCCGCCGCGACCGTCAGCGCTTCGGATGTTAACGCTCACAAGGTCGCGGTCACGCTGGTCAACCGCAGCCCCGAGGAGCCGGAGACGGCCGAGGTCCTGCTGCGCGAGGCCTCCTTCGACGGGCCCGCCACGATCAGGACGGTTACCGCCGCCCGTTCCGGCGCCGCCCGCACGCTGCCCGATGTGGAGGCAGCACAGCTGGAAGAGGGATCGGAAAGCACGAAGGGCGGGGTGGTCGCGGTACGGCTGCCACCCCGCTCCTTCACCGTCATCGAGGCGGCGATGACCAACAGGTAGCAGGCCAGGTGTATCAGAACATCGGCTTCGCGCTGGAGAACAAGAAGATCGAGAAGGCCGAACGAGACCGCGGATCCGTTCGGCCGCCACGATCTTGGGGTTGCAGGATGTGCTCGGCCGCAAGCCGAAGCAGTTGTCCGGCGGTCAGCGGCAGCGGGTGGCGATGGGGCGGGCGATCGTTCGTTCGCCCGGCGTGTTCCTGATGGACGAGCCACTGTCCAACCTGGACGCCAAGCTCCGCGTGCAGATGCGCTCGGAGGTGCTGCGGGTGCACCGGTCGATCGGGGCGGCGACGTTGTACGTCACGCACGACCAGACCGAGGCGATGACGATGGGCGACCGGGTCCGGGCCGGCGGCCGCGTCACCTTCGCCGTCGACCCGGCGCGCCTGCATTTCTTCGACCCGGACACGGGCCGCGCGATTACCGGCTGACCCCGCCGTTACCTGGTGGTGCCGGCTACTTGGTGGTGCCGGCTGGGCAGACGATGTCCTTGGCCGGCTCGGCCCCTGGACCGCCGGGATCCGACGGCTCGTGCATGATCAGCGAGGGCTGGAACGGGACCGCGACCCAGTGGGTGAAGAACCCGAAGCGTTCCTTGACGTAGAACGCGGCCGGGATGGTCCACCCGCTGGGGTCGTAGCAGATGCCGCTCATCCGCAGCGGGATCCCGACGACGACATCTTGACCGGGTGTGAGCGAGAGGCCGACGACGGAGTTTCCTGACTGATCCGGACGATAGGACAGCGGCACCCACAGCGCCTGGCCGGCCGGGGTGAGCGGCCAGGGCGATATGCCCTGGGCTTCGGACGCCTGCTCCTGGGGGCTGAGGATCGAGATGGCCTCGATGGTGACGGTCTCCGGGCCCGTGTTATAGACGCTCACCTTCAGGGTGAAGACGCCGGCTTGCGGCGGAACATACAGTTCGCCCTGCTGACCGCCGAAGGTATTGACGAAATGAATGCCCGTTCCGGTGGGCAGACCGGGAAAACCGGCGCCGCTTTCGCCGCCGAACTGGACCGGCTGGTAGGTTCCGGCCAGGACCGCGAGGACCACCACGGCGGCCGTGAGCAGCGCGCCCAGCCCCAGCACGACCGGACCGCGCCACCGGCTGCGGCGGCGTGATACGGAGGTCTGTTCGGTAGGCGGGTCGCCGCCACCGGGTCGCGCGGGGTGGGACTCGGTGATGGCCATCCACTGCCTCCGCGGTCGCTTGCGGTGGCACGACCATACATCAGGACATTGATCGGTTCGTGGTGTTCTGGTCGCTGGGTGCCTGGTGTTCTGGGCGGAAAACCAGTTGCTACGGCCGGGGACGGTGTGGCAACCTGCAGCAGGTTCGGGCCGGCGCTGGCCGGCTGAGCGAAGGGAGGCGCGACATGTCTAGGCCCGTCGCGGGCGCATTCCCGCCTGCCCTGTTCACCGCTCAGCTGAGGAGCACCACCCGTGCACGACTTTCCCTCCGCACGCCGCGGAGAGTTCAACACCGGGGGGTCGTCCCCCTGGCCTAGCGCCGCCCGCCGCCGGGGTAGGCAGCGTTTCGACGACGACGAGCCGACCACGGCCAAACGGGTCCGGGGGCACCGGTCGCTGCCGCCGATCGAGGTATTCGACGCTACCGACGGCCTGCCGGAAGGCGACCGCTGGTCCACCTGGGACCAGTCGATCCCGACCCAGCGCGGCCCGAAGCCGCATCCGGACTGGCTGGTCACCGAACTAGCCGCCGTCGACACCGAACTCGGCATCCTGAAGACCGGCAAGGAAGCCGACGTCTTCCTGATCCGGCGCGGCGTGCCCGACGGCCGGTCCTGCCTGCTCGCCGCCAAGCGCTACCGCGACGCCGGGCACCGGATGTTCCACCGCGACAGCGGCTACCTGGAGGGGCGGCGGACCAGGGAATCCCGGGTCAACCGGGCGGTGGCGGGCCGGACCGCGTTCGGGCGGCAGGCCATCGCCGGCCAGTGGGCTCAGGCCGAGTTCAGCGCGCTGGCCCGGCTGTACGCAGCCGGGATACCCGTCCCGTATCCGGCGCAGATCCTCGATACCGAGCTGCTGCTTGAGTTCATCGGCTCGGCGGACGGGGTAGCCGCCCCGCGGCTGGCCGAGACCAGGCCCGGCCCCGCCGAGCTGGCCGGGCTGTGGGACCAGCTGGTGCAGGCGCTGATCGCGCTGGCCCGGGATGGCCTGGCCCACGGCGACCTGTCCGCGTACAACCTGCTGGTGCACGACGGGCGGCTGGTCATGATCGATCTCCCCCAGGTGGTCGACGTGGTCGCGAACCCGCGCGGCGCCTTCTTCCTCACCCGCGACGCGGAAAACGTCGGCCGCTGGTTCACGGCTCATGGCCTGGCCGGCGTGCGCCCGGAACCCGCGGACCTGCCCGCCCTGCTCCGCCGCGAGGCCCTGCTCGACCCCTAACCCACCGTCCTCGCTCCTCGTTCATAGGCATGAATGCGGCATCGTACCCATTCTTTCGGGCACAATGCCACATTCATGGAATCGGCCGTGGGGGCGGTGGGGCGGGTGGGCTAATCGGGGAAGGAGAGGGAATCGGTCGGGTCGGTGGCGAGGATGGAATCGGCGGACGGGAGGTCGGGGGGCTGGAAACTGGGGGTCCCGGTGTCCGGGCGCTCGCCGCCGAGGGAGGCGGAGGGCTGGGTGCGGGCCGCCTTGGGGCGGGCCGGCTGCTTGAAGGTGAGGCGGCCGTTCTTCATCACGCCGATGCGCTGGGCGCGGCGGGCCACGGTGCTGTCGTGGGTAACCAGCACCATGGTCAGGCCGCGCTCCCGCCACATGGTCTCGAGCAGGCCGATGATCTCGTCCCTGGTGTCCTCGTCAAGGTTGCCGGTCGGCTCGTCGGCCAGCAGGACCTTGGGCTCCTTGACCAGTGCCCGGGCGATGGCCACCCGCTGCTGCTGGCCGCCGGACAACTCGCCGGGCAGGTGGCGCAGCCGGTCACCGAGGCTCACGGCCTCGAGGGCGACCGTCGCCCGCTGCCGTCGCGCGGCGGCGGACAGGTGCAGCGGGACCAGCGCGGTCTCCACGTTCTCCTGCGCGGACAGCGTGGGGATCAGGTTGAAGGTCTGGAATATGAAGCCCATGGACTGGGCGCGCACCCTGGTCACTTCGGCCTCGCGCAGCTGGGCGAGGTCGCGTCCGTCGAAGTCGACGATGCCGGCCGACGGGCGGTCCAGGCCGCCGAGGATCTGCAGCAGCGTCGACTTGCCGTGCCCGGTCGGCCCCTGGATGGCCAGCCATTCGCCGTCCTCGACCACCAGGTCGACCCCGCGTAGCGCGGCCACGGTCTCGCGGCCCTTGACGTAGTTCTTGGTCACTCCGGAGAGCTTGTACATGTCGCTTTCCTCTCACGCAACCTTGGACAGGGCCGCCGCCGGGCGCAACCGCGCGGCCCGCCAGCCGCCGAAGATCCCGGCGATGATGCCACCCGCCACAGCCAGCAGGACCGCGAGCAGGATCACGTTCGTGCTCACCGAGGGGGACAGGTGCACGGCCACCGTGTGGCCGGCCGTCGACGCGCGGCTGAAGGCGCCGGCCCCGCCGCCACCGGTCCCGCCACCGCCACCGGTGCCGGTGCCGCCCGTGCCCCCGGTCCCGCCGAAGCCGAACTGCCGGGCGCCGCCCGGGGTGGCCGAGCCCGTGGTCTGGCCGACCACGGCGGTCAGCTTGGGCGACATCTTCGACACAATCTCCGCGCCGGCCAGGCCGAGCCCGACGCCGATCACGCCGCCGATGATCCCCAGCGTGACCGACTCGCCCATGACCTGGCCGACGATGCGGCGGCTCTTCCAGCCGAGCGCCTTCAGCGTGCCGAACTCACGCACCCGGCGCGAGACCGCCGCCAGCGTCAGCAGGCTGGCCAGCAGGAACG
>JBKQQQ010001123.1:0-8461 GCA_052144275.1 Streptosporangiaceae bacterium | reverse complement strand
GGGAGGGTGGCCGCCGCGCCCAGGGTCCCGATCGGCGCCGTCGGTATCTCGAACCGGAAACCGTGCAGCATGCGCAGGTCGAACACCACCGACATCGCGACGATGACCGCCGCCACGGCGTCGATGGCCCGCCACTGCGCCGGGGTCAGCCGGTCAGCCAGCGGCGGGCGCGGCACGGCGGCGTCATTCCTGGCAGGCATACCCCGACAGTAATCCCGATCCCAGTTTTCCGCGTCCGCCCGTGGTCGCAGGACCCGTACAACCAGGGATGTACCAGGCCGGCGCTGCCCCGGCAGTCGCCCGGGCGGCGTGCAGCCAGGCGATGTCCGACGCGGACAGCGCCTGGCCGCCAACGGTGACGGTCCCGTTGTCCTGCAGGCACGCGTCCGGCGTGTACACGCTGGTCGGCGGGTACACGCAGATCTGGTCGCCGTAGACCTTGAACCCGCCGGACTGGCCCATGGTCGCGATCGGCTGCCCGGCGTAGTCGAACCACTCGGTCTCGGGGGTGCCCCCGGCCAGTCCCCCGTGCACGCCCCAGATGGCCAGCCCGGCGGCGTCGGGATCGGTCATCGCGATGCAGTCCTGCGGAGCGGAGGTCGCGGGCGATACCGGGTAACACGAGGCCTGTCCTGCCGCCTGCCCGCTGGTCAGGACCACTGTCCCGGTAGCAGCCATCACGGCGACGCCGACCCCGATGAGCACCATCTTGACCGCCCCGACACGCATCGCCAGCCCTCGTCTCGCGCTGGGCCAGCACCGCCTGGCCCTCGTGCCCATGCTGGCCAGTGCCCCGCGCCGTGTCGTCAGCCTGAAGACCCGAGTTCGCCTGCGCCCCCCGCGTTAGCCTCGGTCACCGGCTACATCCCGCGCTTCACGCCCGTCAGGGCCCGGGCTGGTCCTTGATCATCTGGATGACCTTGGCTCACCTGGAGCGGATAGCTTCGGCCGCCACCTCGCGGAGCCTGGTCCGCAGTGCTGCGCCCGCGGCGCGGTCGGTCTGCGCCTCGACGATCCGCAGGCCCGTGCCCTGCAATGCCTTGCTCAGGTCGCCTGGATGTTCGAGGCGCTGATAAGGCAGGCCGAACGCCGCCGCCAGGTGCTGCAGCCCGGCACCGTGGGGAGTGCCGAAGATCCGCTCGAACGAGCCGCTGAAGGCCGCCTGTTCCAGCGTCGAGAAGATGCCGCCGCCGTTGTTGTTGACCACGAGCAGGCACAGGTCCGGGCGCGGCTCGCTGGGCCCGAGCGCCAGGCCGGCGGCGTCGTGCAGGAACGCCAGGTCTCCGATCAGGGCGAACGCCGGACCGCCGTGGGCCAGCGCCGCCCCGATGGCCGCGGACGTGGTGCCGTCGATGCCGCTGGCGCCGCGGCTGGCCAGGATCCGCAGATCGTCCCGTGGGGAAAGATGAAAGTCGATATCCCGAACGGGCAGGCTTGAGCCAGTCCACAGCAGCGTGCCTTCCGGCACTTGGCTGGCGAGATCCCGGGCCAGCCGGGGTTCGGTCAGGGTGTCGTCGTCATCGAGCACGGCATCGACCGCGCGCCTGGCCGCGTCGTCCGCCCGGCGCCAGTCCGTCAGCCAGCTGCCGGAATCCTGCGTGCCGGGCGCTGCGGTGAGCCTGACCGAGGCGGCCACGTCGGTCGCGGCCCGCTGCGGGTCGGCCCAGCGTCCCGGCCCCTGAGCGATGACCACATGCCTGCGCGCCGATCCCCCGCTGAGCAGGGCGGACTGCGGGCGGGAAAGCCCGGGCCGGCCGGCCGACACGATCAGGTCAGGAGCGTGCGCCGCCATGAACTCGGGGGTGGCGAGGACGTACTGGTAGGCGGACAGCGCGTTCGGCCCGCGCCTGGCTCCGGACGAGGGCTCCGCGAGCACCGGCCAGCCGGCCCGCCCGGCCAGCTCGGTCAGGGCGGTCGCGTCATAATCGCCGTCTCCGCAGACCACCACGCCGCGTTCGGTCCACGGCAGCTCGAGCTCGCCCTGCGGTGGGTTGCGCAGCTCGAAGCCCGTCCACGGCCTGCCATCCGGACGTCCGTCGAGGGACTCCCGCCAGTCCGGCTCCCCAGCGTCGCCGGGGACGAGCGGCTCGCGGAAAGGCAGGTTGAGGTGGACCGGGCCGGCCAGACCGCCGGCGCGGCCCGCCGCGTGCGCCCAGGCCTGGCAGGCCAGTGAGCGCCAGTAGCCGACCATCCCCGGCCGAGCCTCGGGCAGGCCGGCCTCGCAGAACCAGCGGACCGCGCCGCCGTACAGCTTGATCTGGTCGATCGCCTGGTTAGCGCCGGTCCCCCGCAGCTCAGGGGGCCGGTCGGCGGTAAGCACGAGCAACGGGACGCCGGACTCGTCGGCCTCGATCACCGCCGGGTGGAAGTTGGCCGCCGCCGTACCCGAGGTGCACAACACCGCGACCGGCTGGCGGCTGACCTTGGCCAGTCCGAGCGCGGTGAACGACGCGGAACGCTCGTCGATCCGCACGTGCAGCCGGACCAGGCCGCGGCCCTCAGCCTCGCAGAAGGCCATGGCCAGCGGCGTGCTGCGCGAGCCGGGCGCCAGGACCACCTCGCGCAGTCCGCACCTGACCAGCTCGTCGGTGAACGAGATCCCGAAAGCGGTGGACGGATTCACCGGCCTCACGCTCCCGCGGCTAGCGGCATGTCCGGGAGGTACCGGGCCGCGGCCGCGGCCCGGTACCGCCAGGGGGCCGGGTCGGCTTCCCAGCGGGCGAGCTGGCCGACGTCGACGGCCGGGCGGCGTACCCGCAGCTCCCCGGCCTCGGGAGCCAGCGGGCCGGCCGTGACATCCCCCGCCAGCAGGGACATCGTGCCCAGGCCGCAGGCGTAAGGGAGCTCCGGGAGCGCGGCGGCCAGCGCGACCCCGGCGGCGAGCCCCACCGAGGTGTCGACGGCGCTCGACACCACGACGGGAAGACCGCAGGCCTCCGCCACCTCCAGCGCGGCGCGGACTCCGCCGAGCGGCTGGACCTTCAGCACCACGATGTCGGCCGCGCCCGCCGCCCGCACCCGTACCGGGTCTTCCGCCCGGCGGATCGACTCGTCGGCGGCGACCGGGATATCGATATATCGACGTAGTTCGGCCAGCTCGTCCAGGGTGGCACAGGGCTGCTCGGCGTATTCGAGCCCGAACCGCGCCAGCCGACGCAGCATCCGCGCCGCCTGCGCGGGTTCCCAGCCACCATTGGCGTCCACCCGGATCTTGCCGTCCGGGCCGAGTGCCTCGCGGACCGCCTCGACCCGCTCGATGTCCTCCGCCTCGGCCTGGCCGCGCTCGGCCACCTTGACCTTCGCCGTCCGGCAGCCCGACCTCGCCACGATCTGGCTGGCCAGCTCCGGCCCGACCGCGGGAACGGTCACGTTCACCGGGATCCGGTCCCTGACCGGCGCCGGCCATCTCCGCGTGGCGGATTCGATGGCACTGGCCAGCCACCGGGCACTCTCCTTCGGCCCGTACTCCGCGAACGGCGAGAACTCCCCCCAACCGGCCGGTCCCTCGATCAGAGCGCCCTCCCGGACCGTGATCCCCCGGAACTTGACCGGCATCGGAATCGCGAACGCCCGCAACCCCCTGAGCATCCCAGCCCACTCGGTCCCTACCCGTCCCGTCACCGGCCGCGCTCCCGGGCCCACTTCGATGATCGTGTGCAGTTACCCCCCGGAAAGTGGGGGGTAACTGCACACAATGAGCTGACGCCGCTCATGAGCGGCGGGAACTGCGGACGGTGAGAATGATCACAGAAGCGTCGGGCGCATCCGAGAATTCGAACGTGATCCTCGGCCAGAGCGCGTTTCGCACTCCAGACCGATTTATGGCGATCCCGGCGGCCCTGGAAAGGATGCCGGGACCGCCCTTTCCCTGTTCCGGGCCAGACGGCCGCCATTCGGTCACGCATAACCTCCCAGAGTCAGGGTTCTAACCTTAACGATCGTGACGATGCGTCCCTTGCGCGCGGTGCTGGTCAAGCACGCGACCCCGCGGCTGGTCGAGTTGCTTGCGGCGGCGCTCGACGGCACTGGACCTGCGATCCTGCCGCTCGACGCCGGGCTGCCGGCCAGCCGGCTCGCCGAGCTGATCGCCGCCCTCAGTCCGGGCTCGATCGAGGACGCCGAGGGTGTCACCACGGTTCGTTCGGCCCACGAGGAGGGAGTCGCCGAAGGTACGGCAGTCGTCGTCGGCACCTCCGGATCCACCGGCGCGCCCAAGGGGGTGGAGCTGAGCGCGGCCGCACTGCGGCACTCGGCGCGGGCTTCCCTCGACCGGGTGGGCGCCCGGCCCGGCGAGCGCTGGTTGTGCTGCCTGCCCGCCACCCACGTAGCCGGCCTCCAGGTGCTGATGCGATCCCTGGTCAGCGGCACCGAGCCGGTGCTGGCCGAGCGCGCCGACGCCGATACGGTGGCCGGTTCTGGCTGCGCGCACGTCTCGCTGGTCCCGACCCAGCTCCAGCGGCTTCTCCTGGAGGCCCACCCCCCGGTGCCGCTGGCCGGCTTCTCCTCGGTACTGCTCGGCGGTGCCGCGGCGCCCGCCGGACTGCTGGCCGCCGCGCGGGCCGCAGGCGTGCCGGTGGTGACGACCTACGGCATGACCGAGACCTGCGGCGGCTGCGTATACGACGGGGTTCCGCTGGACGGTACGCAGGTCGCGATCCGCAGCGACGACGACGGCAGGCCGGCCGAATCGGGCCGAATCTGGATTAGCGGCCCGGTGCTGTTCTCCGGGTACCGGCCAGGGCCAGGGGGGTACGGGGAGGCGGGGAGTCCTCCCGTGACCGGGGGGGCCAGTGGAGTCGCCCCACCGGACGGTGTCCCCTGGTTCCGCACCGGAGACCTGGGCCGCCTGGACGCCTCGGGACGGCTGGTGGTGCGCGGCCGGGCGGATGACGTCATCAACACCGGCGGTCACAAGGTGGTCCCCGGCGAGGTGGCGGCGGCGCTGCAGACCTGCCCGGGCGTCAAGGACGTGGCAGTGGTGGGGCAACCCGACCCCGAATGGGGCGAACGAGTCATCGCGGTGGTGGTGCCGGCCGATCCGGCCGACCCGCCGGCGCTGGAATTGCTCCGTATGCATGTACGGGAGCGGCTGCCGGGTTACGCTGCTCCCAGCAGGGTCGTAATGGTCGATGCCGTTCCCATGCTCCCGAGCGGGAAGCACGACACCGTACGACTCAGGCAAGAGCTGTCACGGCGGGAACAAACTGAGGCGGAGAACGTTACTTAATAGTGCCCGGACAATGTCTCCTGCTGATGACTACGCAGGGCGGCGAGGGGTACTTGGTGGAGCCCAATTGAACGACATAAGTAGTGCGTGCGTTGTTACGAGGAGGAGGGAGGTGTCTCATGCCGCGGATCGCTATGGCGACGTCAACCGTCGAGCGCATCGCTGACTCGGAGGACGAAGCGAGCACGACCCGAGTGGATGATCTCATCCAGCGCGGGCGAAGCCAGGGTCACCTGTCTCTTGCAGAGCTGAGGACCGCCTTTGACCAGGCAGGCCTCACGCCGGCCGAGGGACGGTCCATTCTGCGCGAGCTGAGCGAGGCTGGCGTACGGCTGGCTAACGAGCTGGCGGAGAACCAGGGAGTGCCCAAGAGCCGCCCAGCACGCTCCGCGCCCGCCAAGGCGCGGGCCGCCAAGGAGCCGGCCGCGGCGGACCCCGGGTCGGATGACGCCGACGTGGACCTGGCAGAAGTCGATGTGGCGAACCTCGAGGCGGAGGCCGCCTCGCTCGACACCGACCGGCTCGCCGAGGTTGACCTGGATGACCAGACGCCGGCCATGGGCGACTCGGTCCACACATACCTCAAGTCCATCGGGCGCACGAGCCTGCTGACCGCCGAGCAGGAGGTGGACCTCGCCAAGCGGATCGAGGCCGGCCTGTTCGCCGAGCACAAGCTGGAGACCCTGGGTCTAGAGAGCAGCGTCGGGCTTGACGAGAACTTCCGCCGTGATCTTGAGATGGTCGCCGAGGACGGACGACGCGCCAAGTCGCACATGCTCGAGGCGAACCTGCGCCTGGTCGTGTCGGTGGCCAAGAAGTACAGCGACCGTGGCCTATCGCTGCTCGACGTGGTGCAGGAGGGTAACCTGGGCCTGATCCGGGCGGTCGAGAAGTTCGACTACACCAAGGGCTACAAGTTCTCCACTTACGCCATGTGGTGGATCAGGCAGGCTATCCAGCGCGGTTTCGCGGACTCGGCCCGGACCATCCGGCTGCCGGTGCACGTGCTCGAGATGCTCAGCAAGCTGAGCCGGGTCGAGCGTGACATGCACCAGCGCCTGGGCCGCGAGCCCACGCCCGAGGAGCTTGCGGTCGAGCTCGACCGGACTCCGGACCAGATCGAAGAGCTGCTGCGCACCAGCCGCCAGCCGATCAGCCTGGACTCCACCATCGGCGAAGACGGCGAGACCAGCATCGGCGACCTGATCGAGGACGTCGACGCGCCCGAGGCCTCGGAGCTCGTTGACCGCCAGCTGATGGCGGAGCAGCTGCGCTCGGCGCTGGACGCGCTGACGCCGCGCGAGGCGACGATCATGGCGATGCGGTTCGGGCTGTATGACGGCAACCCGCACACGCTCGACGAGATCGGCCGGGCGCTCGGCCTGACCCGCGAGCGGATCAGGCAGCTGGAGAAGCAGTCGCTGTCCAAGCTGCGTCACCCGAGCCGCGCGCAGCCGCTGCTCGACTTCGCCAGCTGACTTTTGCCGTAGTATCGCCTCCCGATCATGATGCCGGGCCCGACCTCCCGCCGGGCCCGGCATCAGGCTTTCCGGGGTGGCGTACCTTCGCCTTATGAGCAGTAATACGGCGAGGCGGCGAGTACTGCGGGTGACGGTTTCCGGGGCCGCGGAGCACCGGGCCGACCTGCTCGCGGCCGAGGAGCCCCTGGAGATCCGGGTAGACGACGCGCCGCTCACGGTGACGATGCGCACGCCAGGGGACGACATCGACCTGGCCGCCGGGTTCCTGTTCACCGAGGGTCTGCTCCCCCGGCTCGACGACGTGCACGAGATCCGGATGTGCGACGAGAATGTCGCGGCGGTGACCCTCAAGCCGGGACGGACCCTGGCGGGGGCGCCCGGCGGCCAGACGGCGGCCCGGAACTTCCTGACCACCAGCGCGTGCGGGGTGTGCGGCAAGGACAGCATCGAGGCGATCCGGGTCCGGTCCGTCTTCGACGTGGCCGCCGATCCGGTCCGGGTCTCCCCGGCCGTACTGGCCGGCCTGCCGGACCGGCTCAGGGATGCGCAGCGGGTGTTCAGCCGCACCGGCGGCTTGCACGCGGCCGGCCTGTTCACCCCGGACGGCACGCTGCTCGTGCTGCGCGAGGACGTGGGCAGGCACAACGCTGTAGACAAGGTGGCCGGCTGGGCGCTGCGCGGCGGCCTGCTGCCGCTGGCCGGGCACGTGCTGCTGGTCAGCGGGCGAGCCTCGTTCGAGCTCGCGCAGAAGGCCGTCATGATCGGCGCACCGGTGCTCGCGGCCGTGTCGGCGCCCTCCTCGCTGGCCGCTTCCCTGGCCGAGGAGACCGGCCTGACGCTGGTCGGCTTCCTGCGCGGTGCCACCATGAACGTTTACGCCGGCGCCCAGCGGGTGACAACGGGCGCCCCGGCCCCGGCGGCAGCCCAGGGCTGACGACTGGCTTACCTGGGGAGCGGGGCCGCCTGGTAAGTGTCGGCGCCGTCGGCGGAAACCTCACGGGTCACCTGGCCCCGGATCGCGAGCACCTCCAGGTGGGCGGCCGTCTCGTTGATCGACATAACCCGGCTGAACAGGTCCAGGTCGCCGAACAGGCGCTGCCGCCTGGTCCACTTGATCGCCTTCGCCACCTCACACGGGGTGGCGTGGCCGGCTAGCACGGCCTGATGGATCTCCGCGAGGCGCAGGTCGTGGTGGGCCAGCAGTTCGTTGACCCGGTCATGGACGCTGCCGGTGACCGGGCCGTGGGCCGGCAGCAGCCGCGCGTCGGGCAGAGCCAGCGTCCGGGCCAGCGAGCTGAGGTAGTCGCGCAGGGCCATCCGGTTGCCCGCGGGCTCGAAGCCGATCGAGGGGGTGATATGCGGGAGCACATGGTCGCCGGCGAACACGATCCGGGCCGCGGCGTCGTGGTATATGAGGTGGCCGCGGGTGTGCCCCGGCGTGTGCACCGCGCGGAGCGTCCGCGTCCGCAGGTCGAGATCGGTCCCGTCGGTGAGCCAGCGATCCGGCTCCTCCCAGTCGACGATCGCCGGGCCGTGCCTGTCCAGCTCGGCCAGTTCGTCGGCCAGGTCCGGTGCGCCCAGCCTGCGCAGGCTCTCACTGCCGAAGATCTTGTTCCGGGTGTGGTCGCCGCTGATCAGTTCCTTGGTCGCGATCAGGTTCGCGCGCTCTTCCTCGCCTAGCGAGACCAGGCTGCGAAACGCCCGCCGCAACTCGACGGCGAGAGAGTAGTGGTCGATGTGGATGTGGGTCACG
>JBKQQQ010001122.1:0-16738 GCA_052144275.1 Streptosporangiaceae bacterium | reverse complement strand
GTTCGGCGAGATCGGCTACGCGAGCATGGCCATCGTCACGCTCGCGTATCCGCCGTCCGCCTTTCCCGGCCCCGGCCTCGCCGCCCTCGGCTGGAGCGGGTACCTGGTACCTGCCGTGGACGGGCGGGCCGTCAAGGCGACCACCTTCTCCACCGTGAAGTGGCCGCACCTGGCCGGCGCGACGGCATCCGGTGGCGAACCCCTGGAGATCGTCCGCTGCTCGGTCGGCCGCATCGGCGAGGAAGCGCTGCTGCAGCGGGCCGACGATGAACTCGCCGCGCTGGCTGCGGCCGAACTCGCGGAGGCGACCGGGGTGCGGGGTGCGCCGGCTGCCATCAGGGTGACCCGCTGGGGCGGCGCGCTGCCCCAGTACACGGTCGGGCACCTGGACCGGGTGGCTACGATACGCGCGACGGTGGCGGCCCAGCCTGGGCTCGCCGTCTGCGGCGCGGCGTACGACGGGGTGGGCATACCCGCCTGTATCGCGACGGCGCGCGCGGCGGCCACCCAGGTGATGGCATTCCTTGCGGCCAGGCCACCGGGCAGATGAGGACGCCCGTGCGGTCCGGTGATCGCCGTGGCCGACAATGGTGGCATGGCTGACGAACAAGGGATGGCTGGCGGGCCGGAGATGGCCGGCCCGGACAGCATGAGCACCGAGGCCGCGGGGACGGCGCGCAAGCCGAAGGCCCGTGATCTCAATGAACTGGTCCGTTACACGATGTGGTCAGTGTTCCGGGTGGCCGACCGGGTCGCGCTTGAAGCAGGCGGCCTCGGCAACGCCGCCACCGAGGTGAGCGACCTGCTTGACCAGGCGGCGGGCAAAGGGATCGTCACGCGCGGCTGCTACGACGTCCAGGGTCTCCGGGCGGACGCGGACTTCATGTTCTGGTGGGTGGCGTCGAGCTCGGATGACCTGCAGGACCTGTACGTGCGCTTCCGCCGGACCCGCCTCGGCCGCTGCAGCGAGCCGGTCTGGTCAGTGATGGCGCTGCACCGTCCGGCGGAGTTCAACAAGAGTCATATCCCCGCCTTCGTGGCGGAAGAGGAACCGCGGGCGTACGTGAGCGTGTACCCGTTCGTCCGCTCGTACCAGTGGTACGTGCTGGACCCCGCGGAGCGCCGCAGGATGATCGCTGAGCACGGGATGATGGCGCGCGGGTACCCGGACGTAAGGGCGAACACGGTCCCTTGCTTCTCGCTCAACGACTACGAGTGGATACTCGCCTTCGAGGCCGATGAGCTGCACCGGATCCTGGACCTGATGCGCCACCTGCGGGGCTCCGAGGCGCGGCTGCACACCCGGGTCGAGATCCCCTTCTACACCGGCCGCCGCAAGCCCGTTCGCGAGCTCGTCGCCAGCCTGGCCTGATCCGACCCGGATCCTCCGGGGAGGACCGGCTAACGTCGAGGGATGCCTGACGATCTCCGGGTGAACGGCTGGCTGCTGATACCCGGTAGCGAGTTGCATGAGCGTTTCTCCCGGTCATCTGGACCGGGCGGCCAGTCGGTCAACACCGCCGACAGCCGGGTTGAGCTCTCTTTCGATGTGCAGCGGTCCTCCGCGCTCCCCGAGTGGGCGCGGGCCAGGGCGGCCGAACGCCTGGCCGGAAGGCTGGTCGGCGGCGTGCTCACGGTGGCCGCCTCGGAGCAGCGGAGCCAGCTGGCCAACCGCCAGGGAGCCCGGGCCCGGCTGGCTGCCCTGCTTCGCGACGCGGTTGCCCCGCCGCAGCGCCCGCGCGTCCCGACCAGGCCCAGCCGGGGCGCGAACGAACGGCGCCTTGAAGGCAAGCACAACCGCAGCGCGATCAAACGCGCCCGCCGCTACGACCGCAAGGAACCCGAGTGACGGGGAGGGCTCACGAGGCCGCCGACCCCGAAGGCTCTATCTTGAGCGACACCGAGTTGATGCACCAGCGCTGGTCGGTGGGGACGTCGTAGCCTTCACCGGTGAACACGTGGCCGAGGTGGGAACCGCACGAGGCGCACCGTACCTCGGTGCGGGTCGTGCCGAGCGCGCGGTCCTCGATGAGCACCACCGCGTCCGAATCGGACGGCTGGTAGAACGACGGCCAGCCGCAGTGCGACTCGAACTTGGCGTCCGAACGGAACAGTTCGGCCCCGCACGCGCGGCAGCGGTAGACGCCCACGGTCTTGGTGTCGGTGTACTCGCCGGTGAACGGCGCCTCGGTGCCCGCCTGGCGCAGGATGGCGTACTCCTCGGGGGTCAGAAGTTCCCGCCACTCGGCGTCCGTCCGCTTGACCTTGTCCATGAGTGCAGGGTATAGCCAGCCGCTTAACTAATCGGAATAACAAGCACCTGATGGGATACTCGTGCCCATGGTGCTACGGGTGTCGGCTGGGCGCATGGTCGGGCGGGACGACGAACTTGGCCGCCTGCTCACGCTGCTCGACGACGCCGAGGCCGGCCGCTCGGTGGCCGCGCTGGTCAGCGGTGATGCCGGGGTGGGCAAGACCCGGCTGGTCAGCGAGGTGACCCGGCTCGCCGGGGGACGCGGCTTCACCGTGCTCTCCGGCCAGTGCGCCGAGCTGGGCGACAGCGTGCCCTATCTGCCGCTGGCCGACGCGCTGCGCGGCGCCGCCCAGTCCACCGGGGTCCGGGACGCGCTCAGCTCGCGCCCCGCCCTCAGCCGGCTGCTTCCGGAAGGCGGCGACGGACAGCGAGCCGACGAAGGCCGTTCGGGTCTGGCCCGGCAGCAGATGTTCGGCGGCGTGCTCGGCCTGCTCACCGAGCTCGCGGCTGCGGCCCCGGTGGTGCTGGTACTCGAGGACCTGCACTGGGCCGATGCCTCTACCCGGGACCTAGTCACGTTCCTTTCCCGCATGCTGCACCGGGAGCGGGTCGCGCTGATCGGTACCTACCGGACCGACGACCTGCACCGGCGTCACCCGCTCCGGCCCGTCGTGGCCGAACTGCTGCGGCTGCCCAGCGTCATCGCGGTCGATCTCGCCCCGCTGGATCCCTCAGCCCTGGCCGAGCACCTGACGGCGGCACTGGCCGAGCACCTGACGGCGGCGTCTGGCCGCATCGACGCGATCGAGCTGAACGACATCGTGGCCCGGGCCGAAGGCAACGCCTACTACGCGGAGGAACTGCTCGCCGCTTTCGTCGGCGGTGATCCCGCCGAACGTCGCTCCTTGCCCGCCGGGCTGGCGGCGCTCTTGCTCAACCGGGTGGAGCAGCTGTCCGACACCGCGCAGCGGGTGCTCCGCACGGCGGCGGTGGCCGGGCGCCGGGCCGACGACGAGCTCGTCCGCGCCGCGTCCGGCCTGGCGGCCGACGAATACGAGGCCTCGGTGCGGGAGGCGGTGACGCACCAGCTGCTCGTGACCGACGGTACGGAAGGCTACGTCTTCCGGCACGCGCTGCTGCGCGAGGCCGTCTACGGGGACCTGCTGCCGGGGGAGCGGACCAGGCTGCACGCCACGATGAGCTCGCTGCTTTCGGAGGAGCAGCGGCTCGCGGTGCCGGGAACGGCGGCCGAACTCGCCCAGCACTGCCTGGCCAGCCATGACATTCCCGGTGCGTTCGCCGCCTCGATGCGTGCCGGGGACGAGGCGGAACGGCTGGGCGCGCCCGCCGAGGCACACCGCCACTACGACGAGGCGCTCGCCTTGTGGGAACGGGTGGCCGAGCCGGAGAAGACGGCAGGCATGGCCCGCGGCAAGCTCGGCCTGCTGTCCGCGGCCAACGCGGCCGACAGCGGCGACGTCGAGCGCGCAGTGCACCTGCTGCGCCGGCTGCGCCAGGCGATCGCCGCCCAGGCCGAGCGGGACGAGGGGCCCGTGGACGTCATCCTGGCCAGCCGGATCGGTGAGCGCCTCGCCTTCTATCTGATGACGATCGACGACTACAAGGCCGCCGCCGAGGCCGTCGAGGTCGCCCGGGCCACCGTGGAGGCCACGCCTGCGGAGCCGCCGACCTGGCAGTACGCCCGGACGGTGGCCACGTACGCCAACACCTTGCTGATCGACGACGACTTCGACGCGGTCCGGGAATGGGCCGCGCGCGGGCTCGACGCGGCGCGCGCCGCCGGCGCGCCCTGGGTGCAGGCCGACGCGCTGGTGACCCTCGGGTTCGTCAGCAACCGCTCGGGCCGCAACGACGAGGCCATCGAACTGTTGACCCAGGCACACAAGCAGGCCCGCGAGGCGAAGGTCCTCGGCGTGGAACTGCGGGCCGCCTATCACCTGGCCCGGGCGCACCTGGAGCGCGGCGACCTGGCCACCGGCGGCGTCGTGGCCTACGAGGGCACCAGGCGGGCCAACCAGACCGGGCTCGGCCTCGCGCCGTACGGCACGGACGTCCAGCACCTGCACTTCCAGTGCCACTACGCCGACGGCAAGTGGGATCACGCGCAGGAAATCGCGGACGGCTTTCCGGTCCGGGTGACCAGCATTCCCGAGGCCCAGCTGTCCTCCATGGCGCTGTTCATCGACATCGCGCGCGGCAACCCGGTCGTGGCGGAGCGGCGCGCCTGGATCGAGCCGTTCCTGTCGGCCCACGGGTTCGACGGGTTCATCGCGCGCGGGCTGTTCGCCGAGCACGCCCTGTGGCAGGGCGACATCGAGCTGGCCCTGGCCGAGGCCCAGGCCGTGATCGACGTCACCTTCGAACCGCCGTGGGGTTATCACCCGTCCACCATCAGGCCGGCCGTGATCGCCCTGAGCGCGAGAGCCGACCTGGCGATCCGGGCGCGCGCCGCCGGCGACGACGAGTCTTACCGCGCCGAGCTGGCCGCAGCCGGGGAACTGCTGCGGGTCGCCCGGGAGGGCGCGGCGTTCCCCAAGCGGCCCAAGTTCATCCTCGGCCCCGAGGGCCGCGGCTGGCTGGCCCGGGCCGAGGCGGAATATGGCCGAGCCAGCGGCGACAACGACCCCCAGGCATGGCAGGCCGTCATCGACGAGTTCGGCCCGGTCTACGTCTACGAGGTCGCCAGGGCCCGGTGGCGGCTGGCCGAGGCGCTCGCCGAGGCGGGCCGCCGGGACGAGGCGGCGGACCAGTGGCGGCAGGCCGTACGGACGGCGGACAAGCTCCGTGCCAGGCCGCTGCGCCGGGCGCTGGACGACCTCGCCCGCCGGGCCAGGATCGGGGCCACGGAAGAGCGCGGTGACGGCGCGGTCCTGGCCGCGCTGACCAGCCGGGAACGCGAGGTCCTCCGGCTCATCGCCGCGGGCCGCAGCAACAGGGAGATCGCCTCCGTGCTGTTCATCGCGCCGAAGACGGCCAGCGTGCACGTGTCCAACATCCTCGGCAAGCTCGGCGCCGCCAGCCGCACCGAAGCCGCCGCCATCGCCCACCGCGAGGGCCTGGTCAGCCAGCCGTTAGCCCGCTGACCACCGGGCTAGCTCACTCCGGCGCGAGCTCGGCGAGGATCTCGCCGGCCCGCTCTGCCGCGGCCTCCGGCGCGACCGCGGGGTTGCCGATCTGCGGGTCCCAGTTCAGGTCGTAGAACAGTTCGGTGACGCCCTGCCCGGCGAGCCAGGCGGCATCCTCGCGGATCTGCTTATAGCTGCCCGACAGCAGCCTGCGGCCGCCGTCCGGGCCCTTGGCCTCGGCGCCGGCCAGCACCACGCCCCGGCAGATGATGCGCACCGCGTCCGGGCCCCGGCCCGCCGCCGCGGCGGCTTCCGAGATCACGCCGGCCGCCTCGCTGATCTTGGCCAGGTCGGCGCGGCTGGAGGTGATCCAGCCCTCCGCGATCCGCCCGGCCCGCTCCATGGCCGGCCGGGACATGCCGCCGAGCAGCACCGGGGGCCCGGGCCGCTGCACCGGCTTGGGGTCCTGCCGCCCCTCCGGGACCGTGTAGAACTCGCCGCTGTGCGAGCTGACCTCATCGGCCCACAGCGTGCGCAGGACGGCCAGGTACTCCTCGGTGCGGGCGCCGCGCCTGGCCATCGACGCGCCGGTCGCGGCGAATTCCTCCGGCATCCAGCCGATGCCGAGCCCGAGGTCGAGTCGGCCGCCGGACAGCACGTCGACGGTCGTTGCCTGCTTGGCCAGGTAGGCGGGGGAGACGAACGGAAGGTTGAGGATGGCCACGCCGAGCCTGATCCGCGACGTCCGGGCGGCCACGTACCCCAGCGCCACCAGCGGGTCGAGCACGCTGCGGTACACCGGTTCCATGCCCGATCCCTCGGGTACCAGCAGCCGCTGGAACGTCCACAGCGACCCGTACCCTGCCTCTTCGGCCCGCTCGGAGAATGCCGCCAGAAACTCCGGCGTCGCCCACGCGCCCGCGACCGGGGCACCGAATCCGATCTTCATGTCCTTACCCTATTCATAGACTCCAGCTATGCCCGAAGCGTCCCCGCTACCCGTCACCGAACGCACCAGGCACCGCCGTCTTCGCGAGCAGGGCAGCACCGACCGCCAGGACCTGACGGACATCCTGGCCGCCGGGGTGATCTGCCATCTCGGCGTCGTGGTAGACGGCTATCCCATGGTCGTGCCCACCGTCTACGGGCTGGCCGGCGACACGCTGTACCTGCACGGCTCGGTCGCGAGCCGCAGCCTGGTCTCGGCCCCGCAGGCCACGATCTGCGTGACGGTGACCCACGTAGACGGGCTGGTACTGGCCAGGTCGGTGTTCGAGCACGCCGTCAACTACCGCAGCGCCATGATCTACGGCACGCCCCGGCTGGTGACGGACCGGGAGGAGAAGCTGGCCGGCCTGCGCTCCCTCACCGAGCACATCGCGCCGGGCCAGTGGGACTACGCCCGCCGCCCGAACAAAAAGGAACTGGCCAAGACGTCCCTGCTCGCCCTGCCCCTGGCCGAGGCCTCGGTGAAGATCCGGCGCGGCCCGCCCGACGACGGCGACTCCCCGGACGCGGCCCTCCCGGTCTGGGCCGGCGTGCTGCCGCTGGCCGCCGCCTGGCAGGACCCCGATCCCGACCCGGTGCTGCCCGCGGGGATCCCATTGCCCCCGCATATCGCCGCCCTGGCCAACCGCCCGGCCGGCCTCCGCAGCAGTGCGCGACCCTTAAGGCCCGGATGGCCGGAGTTCGGGCGTTAAGGGGACGCTTGCCAGCGGCGCGGCGTCCTGAAAGGGTGTGAGCGGGTTTTGGTCCTACCTGGCGGTGATGAATATGGGAATTGCCACGCCCCTGTCGACCAGCGGCCGGTTCATCGTCGACGCGAACGGAGCACGTGTCCGCTTGGCGGGGGTGAACTGGTACGGCGCCAACGAGGACCTCGGGCTGCCGCCGGGACTGGATCGTATGGACCGCCGGACGCTCGCTAACACCATCGCGAGATTCGGATTCAACTGCGTGCGGTTTCCCTTCAGCCTGTGGATGACCGAGCAGACCTCACCGGTGCCAGATGAGTACCTGGCCGCCAACCCCGATCTTTCCGGGGCGACGCCGATGCAGGTCTACGACGCCTGCGTCGAGGCGCTCACGAACGCAGGTCTCATCGTCATACCTAATTGCCACCTGCTGTTCTTCGGCTGGTGCTGCTCGAACAGCGACGGCAACGGCCTGTGGTTTAACGACAACTGGCCGGCCGCTAAGTTCTTCTCGGTCTGGCAGGAGATCACGACCAGGTACGCGTCCAATCCGCTGGTCGCCGCGATGGACATCAAGAACGAGCCGCGCCCCGCGACCGTGGGCGGACAGGTCCTGACTCCGACCTGGGGAACCGGAGCCGAGACCGATTTCGCCGCCATGTACACGCAGGCCGGGAACCTCATCCACGGAATCAACCCGGATTTGCTGATCATCTGCGAGGGGCTGAGCTACGCCGGCGACCTGACCGGAGTGGCCAGCCACCCGGTTCAGCTCGAGCAGCCGGGCAAGGTCGTCTACAGCGTGCATGACTACTCGTGGTTCCACGCGCAGAACCAGTCCCAGTCGGCGTATGCGGATCAGATGAACAAGGCCGGAGGATATATTCTCACCGATCAGATTGCCCCGTTGTGGATCGGCGAGTTCGGCAACGACTGCGGATCACTAGCTAATTTCGGGCTGGCCCCTTCGTCTGACGTCGGGAACGTGGCCACTGGCGTGTGGTGGAACAACCTCCAGGCCTGGGTGACCGACAACGACATCGACTGGTGCTGGTGGGCCCTCAACCCGACGCATGGCAAGGCCACCACCCCCGTGACCAATAAGCTGCAGTACGACTGGGGCGATCGTGAGCCGTACGGCCTGCTCACCGAGGACTGGAATGGCGTGGTCAATCCGGCCGTGCTGAAAATGCTCCAGTCGATGATCACGCCGAAGACCGGCCCCGGCGTCAGCTCACCGGCTAGCCGAGCTTGGGTAGCACCGCGGCGGCCAGCTGCTCCATCTGCTCGCGCTGGTCGAACAGGGCCGTGAACAGGATGAGTTCCGCCCCGGCCGCGGCCACCTGGTTCACCTCGCGAACGCAGTCGGCCGCCGTGCCGGTGATGGCCGCGGCCTCGATGGCCGGCACCCGGTACCCGTAGATCCCTTCCAGGGCGGCGTTCATCCGGGTTCGTGCTCGCCCGGCGTCCTCGTCGATCGCGATGTACACGCGCTTGGCGATGGCGAAGTCCCCGGCCGGTCCTTGGGTCCGGCCCGCCTCCGCGAGCGCGGACCTGACGATGCGGACCTGCTCGGCGAATTTGTCCGTGGGGGAGGATCCCGCGCCGAAGAAGCCGTGGCCGCCCAGGCGCACAGCCCGCCGCAGGGCGGGTTCGCTGGCCCCGCCGAACCACAGCGGCGGGTACGGCTTCTGGAACGGCTTGGGCTCCATCGCCGCGTTCTCCAGCTGCCAGAACTCGCCGTGAAAGGTGACCAGGGGCTCGGTCCAGAGCGCCTGCATCAGCTTGACGCCCTCGGTGAACCGCGCCACGTACCGGTGCGGGTCCACGCCGAAGGCGGCGAACGGGCGCCCCCGGCCGCCGGTGCCGACGCCCACCTCGATCCGGCCACGGCTGAGCTGGTCCAGCGTGCTGAGGCTCTTGGCCAGGTGCACCGGGTTGTGCAGGGTGGACACGAACACCACGCACCCCAGCCGCATCCGCTCGGTGCAGGCGGCCGCGTAGGTCATCGTCTCGATGGGGCTGAGCTGCGGGCCCGCACCAAGCACCGCTTCCTGGGTCCAGGCGCTGTCGAAGCCGAGTTCCTCGGCCCGGGCGAAGTAGGCCCGGAACGCCCCGGGATCGAACTCGCCGTCGGCGTAGAACTGCGGGATCGCGATCGCGAACTTCATGAGCAGCAGCGTATCCCGCGGGGGCGGTTCTTCCGGCCGCCCTACGTCGGCGGCCGCGGCTGGCTCGGCGTCCGGCTTGACGGGGACCTCGACTGGGCCGAGATCGCCGAGCTGTGCCAGGACGCCTACCGGGTCATCGCCCCGGCGTGACTGGTCGCCCGGCTCGACGGCCGTTAACCGCATACGGCCGTGGTGATCTCGGCGGCGCAGCCCCAGGACAGGGAGATGCCGGCGCCGCCGTGGCCGTAGTTATGCCACAGCACTCCGCCGCCGAACGGCTCGGATTCCAGCCGCACCTCGGGCCGGCACGGCCGCAGGCCGACGCGGTGGCCGAGGATCTCCACCCCGCGCAGGCGAGGTTCGATGGCCGAGCACTCGGCCACGATCCGTTCGGCCACCTCGGTCTTCGGGTCTTGGTCCCAGTTACCCTCGTCGTTGGTGCCGCCGAGCAGGATGGTGTCACCGTGCGGGAACATGTACACGATCCAGGGCGGTTCGGGGTCCCGGTCGATCAGGAACTCCTCGATGCCGGGGTTGGCGGCGATCACCACCTGCCCGCGGACCGGCACCACCGCGGGGTCGGGCACCAGGTCGTGGGCGGCGGCGCCGGAACAGTTGACCACGACCGGCGCCACGCCGGCCAGCTCGCCTAGCGACCGGACCGGGGATACCTCGAGCGTGCCGCCCGCCTGCTCGAACCTCGCCTGCAGGTTGTCCAGGTAGACGGGCATGGTGGCCAGCGGGGCGGTGTAGTGCCAGCCATCGGTGAAGCCGTCGGGCAGTTCGGATTTCTCGCACGGCCGCAGGCCGGTCACGAGCCCCGTCCAGTCGTGCGCCTCGAGCGGGGCGCGGGAGATCTCCTTGCCGGCGGCCATCCGTACGCCGGTGCCGGGTTCGGCGGCGAGCTTGGACAGCGCCTCCAGCCCGGCTCGGCCCCATTCGACGATCCGGTCGGGCGGCCCTACCCGGGTGAGCCCCCAGACGGCCCCGGCCGCCACGGAGGTGGTCTGCCCGGGCAGGGCAGCAGTCCTGATGGTCACGCTGAGCCCGGCCTCGGCCAGGCAGATCGCCGTCGTCAGGCCGCTGACCCCAGCCCCGATCACGAGAACGTCCATGAAATGACCGTATCCGCTGCCCGCGACCAACTCCATGCCGTCCCAGGAGACCGCACCGCCGCGCCGGGCTGTGCCGTAGTCCAGGCCGGCCAGCCGCTGTCAAAACCTGGGGCGCACCAGCCGGAACGTCTCGAATTCGGTGTAATCCGGGGTCGGTGCGCCCTTGACGCCGGTGCCAGGGTTGACCGGGTCCGCGCCGACCGCGTGATAGTGGGTGACCTTGATGCTGGGCTGGCCGCCGGCCTCGGAGCCTTCTGGGGCCGGGTCGACGTCGAAGACCGCGATCCCGTATCCGGTGGAGGTGTCGCGCCGGGCCGACCAGATGGCGTCCTCCACCGCGTCGGCCGGCGAGCGCGCGTAGACGCCGGGGGTCGAGGTGAGGGCGGGCCGGTCGGACCGGGTGAACACCTTGGCCTGGCGCTGGCCGTCGGCGGTGTCGGTCCCGTACTCGTCCAGCGGGGCGTCGGTGCCGCCGCAGCCGAGGATGAGGTGCACCGTGCCTTGGCTGGTGTCGAACACGCCGCTGTCGGTGGTCGTCACCGGGTGCGGCCGCAGGGTGTTGACGACGGCACCCGTGGCCACCTCGTGGCCGGCGTTGGCGTCGGCGCCGCGTACCGGGAAGGACCGCTCGTAGTCGTGGTCGTGGCCGTTGAGCACCAGGTCCACCTGGTACCGGTCGAACAGCGGCAGCCATTCCTGGCGGATGCCGAGATCGGAGCCGTTGCCCGTGGCCGAGGACGACGCGGCGCACTGGTGCATCTGGACGATGATCCAGTCCACCGACTCATCGCGACGGCCGGCCGCCAGGGTCCGCTCCAGCCACGCGGTCTGCGCGCCGCCGGAGTAACCCCGGAGGTAGAACGACGTGCCGGGCTCGATCGGCGGATGGCCGGTGCTGGCCACCGGCGTCAGCGCCGCCGGGCCGGCCGCGAAGGCGCCCGCGTCCTGGTAGACCACGTCGTCGGCGTCGAGGGAGACGAACAGGACCGAGCCGACGCGGAAGGAGTACCAGCGCCCGCCGAAGCCGGGCACGCGGTTGTCCGGCAGGGTGTAGCGGGTCAGGTAGGAGGTGAATCCCTGCGGCCCGTTATTGAACTCCACCTCGTGGTTGCCCGGGCACGGCATCCAGGGCCGGTTGGCGGCCGACGTCTGGTTGTTGTTGCCGAAGTCGCGCCACACCTCGGGCTGGACCGTCGGGTTCAGGTCCGCGTAGCACAGGTCGCCGTTGAGCAGGTGGAACAGCGGCTGGAAGGACTCGACCGCCTCGACCGCGTAGGCGCTCTGGCCGTAGGAGAGCACCCAGCTGGTGTTCGGCGTGGCCAGGTCGCCGAAGCTGGTGAAGCGGAACGCCGCGCGGCCCTGTGGCGCGGTGCGGAAGGTGGCGCTGAACGGATCGGCGGCGTTGCTGTCGTTGTCGGCGGTCACCGCGTAGGCGTAGGTGGCGCCGGGCCGCAGCCCGCTGACCCGGGCGTGGTAGGTCCTGACCGTCTCGCCGTTGATCCCGTCGGTGTACGGACGGGACTCGGCCGGGATGACCCGCTGCCCGATCCGCACCCGCGGCCGGGTTGCCTGGCCCGGCGAGGCCCACGAGACGACGACGCCGGTGGCCGGATTCTCGCTCCAGGTGAGGTGGATCTGCTCGGGAGTGCCGTCAGCCGCCCCGGCCCGGGCCCGGCGCGTCCGCGCTGCCGCCTTCGCGGGGCTGGCGGTGGCCGCCAGCAGCCCCGTGCCGCCGGCCCCGGCCAGCACCTGACGGCGCGACATGGATGTACGGGAAGACCGCGAGCTATCTGAGTTCTCCGGCATAACGGGAACGTAACGCCACTCAATGAACGTCAGATGGCGCCGTGGGATGGCCGGTTCCGCCATCCGGTGAATGTTCAGCCCAGCGGGTCGAGGTCCCTCAGATGCGCGTCCAGGCCTCGGTGAGCACCGTGCGCAGGATCGCCTCGATCTCGTCGAAGTGCTCCTGGCCGCAGATGAGCGGCGGGGCCAGCTGGATGACCGGGTCCCCCCGGTCGTCGGCCCGGCATACCAGCCCGGCGTCGAACAGCGCCTGGGAAAGGAACCCGCGCAGCAGACGTTCGGACTCGTCGTCGGTGAACGTCTCGCGCGTGACCTTGTCCTTGACCATCTCGATGCCGTAGAAGTACCCGGCGCCGCGGATGTCACCGACGATGGGCAGGTCGTAGAGCTTCTCCAGGGTGGCGCGGAACGCCGCCTCGTTGGCCCGGACGTTCCCCAGCAGGTCTTCCTTCTCGAAGATGTCCAGGTTGGCCAGCGCCACCGCGGCGGACACCGGGTGGCCGGCGAACGTGATGCCGTGCAGGAACGTGGCCGTCCCCGAGCTGAACGGCTCCATCAGCGCGTCGCTGACGAGCATGCCGCCGAGCGGCGAATAGCCGGAGGTCACGCCCTTGGCGAAGGTGATGATGTCCGGCTGGTACTCGTACCGCTGCGAGCCGAAGTAATAGCCGAGCCTGCCGAACGCGCAGATCACCTCGTCGGAGACGAGCAGCACGCCGTACCGGTCGCAGATTTCCCTGACCCGCTGGAAGTAGCCGGGCGGCGGCGGGAAGCAGCCGCCCGAGTTCTGCACCGGCTCGAGGAAGACCGCGGCGACCGACTGGGGGCCCTCGCGCAGGATCGCCCGCTCGATCTCATCCGCGGCCCACCGGCCGAACTCCGCCTCGTCCCCGGACAGGAAGTCCGGTGCCCGGTAGAAGTTGGTGTTGGGCACCCGCACACCGCCGGGCAGCAGCGGCTCGAACGGGTGCTTGATGTCGGCCAGGCCGGTGATGGCCAGCGCACCCATCGACGTGCCGTGGTAGGCGATGTCCCGGCTGATCACCTTGTAGCGACCAGGCTGGCCGGTCAGCTTGAAGTACTGCTTAGCCAGCTTCCACGCCGACTCGACAGCCTCCGAGCCGCTGGTGGTGAAGAAGACCCGGTTCAGGTTCCCCGGAGCCAGCTCGGCCAGCCGGGAGGCCAGCTCGATGGCCTTCGGGTGCGCGTAGGACCACAGCGGGAAGTACGCGAGCTCGGCCGCCTGCCGCGCCCCGGCATCGGCGATCTCCTGGCGGCCGTGGCCGACCTGGGTGACGAACAAGCCGGAGAGCCCGTCCAGGTAACGCCTGCCTTGCTGGTCGAAGACGTAGGCCCCGGACCCCCGGACGATCACGGGGACATCGCTCTGCTCGTAGGCCGACATCCGGGTGAAGTGCAGCCAGAGGTTGCGTTTGGCGGCTTCCTGCGAGTTTTCAATGGCGTCGAAGGATGTCATCTGGTTCCCCATGAGTATGTTTGCTTGCGGAGTTTGAGGTAGACGAATGTCTCTGTGCTGGTCACAGAGGGCACGGCGCGCAGTCGGCCCAGGATCTCGAGCAGATGATCGTCGTCTTCGCAGACGACTTCCGCCAGCACGTCGAACGAGCCGGCGGTGATGACGACGTAGTCGATTTCTTCCATGTCGGCGAGCTGGCCGGCCACCTTCTCCAGGTCGCCGTCGGTCTTGATCGCGATCATGGCCTGCCGCCGGAAGCCCAGCGTCAGCGGATCGGTCACCGCGACGATCTGCATCACGCCGCCGTCCTGCAGGCGCTGCACCCGCTGCCGGACGGCCGCCTCGGACAGCCCGACGGCCTTGCCGATCGCGGCGTAGGAACGCCGGCCGTCCTGCTGCAACTGCTCGATGATTTGCTTAGAGACGTCGTCGGGTACGACACCACCAGGATTCTGGGATGGGAGCGTCCTCGGGCTACGCACCATGCGGGCCGTCTCCTCTCCTGAGCTCACGCCATGTCCGCTACTCAGTCAACTGATTTCGTAGGTATTTGTAAAGATAGCAACTGAATCACTTGTGGAGATAGTCTATCTCTGCGAAGCTCGTCATTGAGAGTCGCACAGGACCAGGACACTCCGCGGATGGAGGCTCACCATGACAGACGGGACGCCGCGGTCGCCGCTGCAGAACTTCATTAACGGCAAGTTCGTCGACGCCAGCGACGGGCGCACCAGCGAGGTAGTCGACCCGAGTACCGGTGAGGTCTACCTGCAGGCCCCGGTATCCGGCCGCGCCGACGTGGATGCCGCCATGCAGGCCGCCGCGAACGCCTTCGAGGCGTGGCGGGACAGTACCCCGTCCGAGCGCAGCCTGGCCCTGCTCAGGTTCGCTGACGCGGTGGAGAAGCGCGCCGACGAGATCGTCGCCGCCGAGACCCGCAACACCGGCAAGCCGGTCGCCCTGACGACCTCGGAGGAAATCCCGCCGTCGGTGGATCAGATCAGGTTCTTCGCCGGCGCCGCCCGGGTGCTCGAGGGCCGCAGCGCGGGCGAGTACATGCGGGACCACACCTCGATGATCCGGCGCGAGCCCATCGGGGTGTGCGCCCAGGTGACCCCGTGGAACTACCCGATGATGATGGCGGTCTGGAAGTTCGCGCCCGCCATCGCGGCCGGTAACACCGTCGTGCTCAAGCCCTCCGACACCACGCCGGTGTCCACGCTGCTGCTGGCCGAGATCGCGGCCGAGTTCATGCCGCCGGGCGTGTTCAACGTGATCTGCGGTGACCGCGACACGGGTCGCGAGCTCGTCTCGCACCCGACGCCGAGCATGGTGTCGATCACCGGTTCGGTCCGGGCGGGCATGGAGGTCGCCCGTACGGCCGCCGACGACCTTAAGCGGGTCCACCTCGAACTCGGCGGCAAGGCGCCAGTGGTGGTCTTCGACGACGCCGACGTCGCGTCCGCGGCGGAGGGGATCGCCGGGGCCGGCTACTTCAACGCCGGGCAGGACTGCACCGCGGCGACCCGCGTGCTGGCCGGGCCGGGCATCGCCGCAGACCTGACCGCGGCGCTGGCCGAGCAGGCCGGCAACACCACGACCGGCGGGCTCGACGTCCCCGACGCCTACTACGGCCCGCTGAACAACCTGAACCAGCTGGGCCGGGTGGAGGGCATGATCGAGCGCCGGCCTGCGCACGCCGAGGTCGTCGCGGGCGGCCACCGGGTGGGGGAGCGCGGCTACCTCTACGCCCCCACCGTCGTGGCCGGGCTGCGGCAGGACGACGAGATGATCCAGGACGAGATCTTCGGCCCGGTCATCACCGTGCAGCGGTTCACCGACGAGGACGAGGCGCTCCGCTGGGCCAACGGCGTCAAGTACGGGCTGGCCTCGAGCGTGTGGACGAAGGACCACGGCCGCGCGATGCGGATGGCCAGGCGCCTGGACTTCGGCGCGGTGTGGATCAACACCCACATCCCGATCGTGGCCGAGATGCCGCACGGCGGCTTCAAGCACTCCGGCTACGGCAAGGACCTGTCCATGTACGGCTTCGAGGACTACACCCGCATCAAGCACGTCATGAGCTACATCGGTTCCTGAGTTAGCCGAGTTCCTGAATGCACACCCCGGGGCAGCCCAAGGCCGCCCCGGGGCCCGTCAGCTCTTGCCGGGGCGGCGCCAGATGTCGCGCTCGTGCATGAGCTCGATCTGCTTGTCTATTACCTCGCGCCGGTACTCCTCGTGCTGGTACGGGGCGCGATCCAGGTAGAGGTTCTTCGGGTAGACGGGCTCTTCGTAGATGAGCTGGTACTGCTCGGTGGTCAGGTCCTTGATCCAGTTGTCCCATTGCGCGCTGGCCCGGAACTTGCGCAGCGCTTCCACGTCGATGGTCCCCGCCACCCATGAGGATCCGGCGCTGTAGTCGTGCCGCCCGACGATCTGGCCGCGGTAGTCGATCACGGCAGACCCGCCGCCGAACGTGTCGATCGGGATGTCGGAGTCCGTGTGCAGGTAGTACGTGCCGACATTGCACGCGATCAGGTAGAAGTTGTTGTCCAGCGCCCGGGCCCGGTTCTGCACCTCGAACAGGCCGTTGCCGACGTGCGGGTGCGGGTAGGGGCCCCGGTACACCACTTCGGCTCCGTTCATCGCCAGGCCCCGGGCGTTCTCCGGGTAGGAGCCCTCGTTGGCCATCAGGAAGCCCAGGCGGCCGATCTCGGTGTCGGCCACCGGGTAGAACGCGTCCAGGTTGCGGCCGTACAGCTCGATCCACTTGTCCCAGACGTTGTGCGGTGTCACCGAGTGCTCGACTGGCAGCAGCGGCACCACCTTGTGGTGCCGCAGGACGATCTCGCCGGCCGGGTCGAGGACGAAGCCGACGTTGAAGAAGCGGCCGGGGAACTCGGGATGACGGGCTTTCGCCTGGCCCATCAGGAACGCGTTCCACTGCCGCGCCAGCGCGCCGAGCGCGTCGGTCTCCGGGCCGGGGATGTCGATCGCGCACTCCCGCGCGAACGTCTCGTGATCGAGGTCGAGAACCTCGTCGTTGAAGCCCTGCAGGGCGCCTTCCGGGATGGCGATCAGCCGCACCGGCAGGTCCAGGCTGGACAGCCACGACGCGGCCTTGATCAGGTG
>JBKQQQ010001121.1:0-3840 GCA_052144275.1 Streptosporangiaceae bacterium | reverse complement strand
GCCATCTCCGACTACACCTACGTGCTCGGCGGCGGGCAGGTGCTGATGGCCGACACCCCGGCGCGCCTTTCCGCGAGCCAGGAGTTCACCGAGTCCTTCTTCGGCGCCGTCCCCCAGAGCCCGAAATGACCCTGAACCCCGGTGTTCGCCGGAGGGCGCCCACCCACACCAAAAGCCGCCCATGCATCCATGCGAAATCGGGCCCTGCCTCACGCATTGAGCCGGGAACCTGGGTCGTCGATGCTCCGCCTTGCGCTGCGGATACCGGGTCATACTGCGGTCCACCCGCCGTCGACGACGAGGGCCTGCCCAGTCATGTAGCTGGAGGCGTCGGTGGCGAGGAAGAGCAGGGGGGCGTCGAGTTCGTCGGGCTCCGGGGTGCGGCCGAGCAGCGTGCGGTCGCGGATGGATTGCGCGAAGGCGGGATCGGCCAGGAACCCGGTCAGCTCGGTGGGGAAGTATCCGGGCGCGAGGGCATTGACCCGCACGCCGTCTTGACCCCAGACCGCGGCGAGGTGCCGGGTGAGGTTGATCAGGGCGGCTTTGGTGGCGTTGTAGGCGGCCATCGGGCTGCGGGAAGCGACGATGCCGTACATCGACGCGACGTTGATCACGCTGGCCGCAGGTGCGGCCCGCAGGAGGTCTGCGGCCAGTCGGCACAGGTCCATCACGCTTATCAGGTTGACCTCGACCACCCGCCGCAGGTCGTCCAGGGCCTGCTGCTCCAGCGGCCCGTCGTCGCAGATGCCGGCGTTGTTGACCAGCACGTCGAGCTGGCCATGCGGACGAAGCATCTCAATGACAGCCTGCCGGTGATCCGGGTCGGCGATGTCGCCGGCGATGGTCTGGATCCTGTTCCCGCAGTGCTGCACCAGCTCCTCGAGGAGGTCGGCGCGGCGGGCGGTAGCGATGACGTGTGCGCCGGCGGTGTGCAGTACACGGGCGAACCGTGCCCCCAGCCCGGCCGAGGCACCTGTCACCAGCGCGACGCGGCCGTCCAGCCGCCACCGGTCATTGGTCCAGGCGCCTGGCACCGCCGGTTCTGCCTCGTTCATCGTGCCTCCCCATGAACCGGGCCGTCCGGGGCACGGTGCAGTGCCCGGGGACGACCTGGGCGAGCCTACGGGCCCGCGACGGGGGTATCGGGGATGCGGCCCCATTCGGCCCAGGATCCGTCGTAGACCCGGACCCGGTCGCGGCCGATCAGGTGGGTGAGCACGAACCAGGCCGTGGCCGCGCGCCCGCCGATGGTGCAGTAGGTGATCAGCTCCGCGCTGCCCTGCAGGACGGCCGGCGCGAACATGCGGCGCAGCTCCGCCGCGGAGCGGAACGACCCGTCTTCGTGGTAGAGGCCGTCGATGGGCTGGTGGACGGCCGAAGGCACGTGCCCGGCGCGGCCGCCTGGTTCCGTGCCGCCCGATGGCCAGAAGCGCTCGCCCCGGTACTCAGCCGCTGAGCGCACATCGACCAGGGTGGTTCCCGGCTGGCCGATGACCTCGTGTACCGCCGCCCGGTCCGCCCGGATGCGAGAATCCTCGCCGCCGAGGCGGAAGCCGCCCGCTGGCGGTTCGCTCGCGGCGGTGCTCCACGAGTAGCCGCCGGCCCGCCAGGTGTCACGTGAGCAGTCCAGGATGCGCACGTCGGGATGCCCGTAGAGCTTCATCAGCCACAGGCCCAGGGCGGGCGCGTACCCGTAGAACACCACTGTGGAGTCCAGGTCGATTCCCGAGCGTGCGACCAGCCGTTCCAGCGCGGCGGTGTCCGCCAGGCGGTAATCGGCATCCTTCAGGTCGGTGTAGATGTTCCACAGCACCGCGCCGTCAATGTGCCAGTCGTCGTAGGCGGCCGTGCTGACGTCGACTTCGACCACTCGCACCCGCGGGTCAGACAGGTGAGCTTGCAGCCATTCGGGATCCACCAGCACCCCGTCGCTGGTGTCCGGGCGCGGCGTGGATACAGCCGTTGCCGATACGGTCTTCATGCGAACCTCCCTGCGCTTACGCTCCTTGGGCACAGGTCTACGACGGCGCCATTGCCGCAACGTTGCCGCAGAGTTGGCGAAACCTTGGCGTCCTGGCCGGAGGCCACGCACCGGAGGGAGCAGGGCTGCGCCCTGCCGGGGCCGCCGCGCTAGCGGCGAGATGGCCATGCCTTGTGCCCCGGCTCGGGCCGAATGAATGGCCCGGGAGGCGCGGTGATCAGTCCGGCGAGCACCGGCGGCCCGGCAGGCAGGCCGATCCGCACGCAAGCGGTCCCGGGGCGGTATCCGTCACCATTCAGGTTGCGGTGAGGAGGCGTTGGTAGAGCTCGCGGCTGGCCGGGCTGGGTGAGACGCCGAGCTGGTCCCGCAGGCACTCACTTAGCTGGCCGTAAACGCCGAGAGCTTCAGCCAGGTTGCCCTGGGCGGCGAGGGCTTGCATGAGGGAGCGGTAGCCGCTTTCCCGCAGCGGAGCCAGGCGGGTGAGCTGGCGGCCGGCCCGGACCGCGGCGGCGAGCTCGGTCCCGCCGATACCCAGGCCGGCCGCCGCATAGCACTCCAGGGCACGCAGGCGCAGTTCCGTCAGCTGGTGGCGGATCTCATCGATCCAGGGCGCGTCCTCGCCGGGAAGGAAGTCTCGCTCGGCCACAAACAGCGCGGTGAGCGCGGGCCCCCACGCCCGCGGCCAGTCCAGCTGGGCGACTGAGGATTCGGCCCGGTGGATGGCCTCGGCGGCGGCTTCCAGGTCGACCCAGGTATCACGCAGGCACAGCCGGAGGCCGGAGCGCCCGTCCACAGCATCAGCGCCGAAGACCCGGCGCAGCTTGGACAGCAGCGGGTTGAGCCGGGCGTCGACCGCAGCCGGATCGGGTTCACGCCACAGCGCCTCGGCCAGCTCGTCCCGGGAGATGCGGCGGTGGCGGTTGACCACCAGGTAGGTGAACAGCAGCCGGCCCTGGCGGCCGGGCAGGAGGGCGTCCAGCCGCTGGCCGGCGCGCTCGACGGCCAGCGCCCCGCAGATCTGGATCCGCACCGGGTGCGAGGACGCCAAGGTCACACCAACATCCTGGCATTACGCTGAGGCAGGCAGCCAGAGTAGGAGGCGCGACGGTGAAGCTGATCCGATGCGAATGCGGGTTCGTGGCCCGCGGCGATAGCGATGACCAGGTGGTCGGGATGATCCGGGGGCACATGTCCACCGACCATCCGGCCCTGCTGGATACGGTCAGCCGGGAGGATTTGGTCAGCTGGATCCAGGCGGAATAACCCTGGACCGAGGCCAAGCTGACCATGACTTCGTAGTGGGCCAGGCGGAAGCTCCGGACGGGCCGCCGGCGGCGTGCGTCCAGCAGATCGCCGATCCGCAGACCCCGGTCTGCAGAGGACCGGACCTCAGCGGTGAAGGTAACGGGCTCGACGGTGCCAGCCACCTCAAGCGTGCCCTCAGCAGTGAGCTGCCCCTCAGCGGGCAGGTGGCAATGGACCGGCCGATGGGTGAGCATGGCCCGGTCACGGTTTAGGGTTGGCGATGACGGACTTGCCCGGGGAGTCGCTGCGGCCGGGCTGGGCCCCTGTATTCGATTGCGGCGGGTTCGACGGACAGCCCGGGCAGCCAGCGGTCAGCCCGCGCGGGGAGCCACCAGTTGGCCCGTCCTAGCAGTCTCATGACTGCCGGGACGACCGCCATGCGGATCACGATGGCGTCGACCAGGACGCCGCCGGCGAGACCTAGCCTGAGTTTCCGGGCTGGGTTGATCGGTGGTCGTGTTTCCGCAGGTGAAGCAGTGTTTCCGGGTCGGTTGTGCCTATGACCTAACTGCGTGGTGTCCAGCGGTTGAGGCCGAAGATCTCGTAGAGCTGCG
>JBKQQQ010001120.1:0-2888 GCA_052144275.1 Streptosporangiaceae bacterium | reverse complement strand
ACGTGCAGTTCTGGTTCGATCCGCTGTGCCCCTGGGCCTGGATCACCTCCCGCTGGATGCTGGAGGTGGAGAAGGTCCGGCCGGTGCACACCGACTGGCGGATCATGTCGCTGGCCTACCTGAACCTGGTCCAGCATGAGGGCAAGGGCCTGACCGAGGAATACCTGGAACGGATGGGCCGGGCCTGGGGACCGATCCGGGTCTGCGCGGCCGCCGCCTGGTACGGCGGTCCCGGCGTCCTCGGGCCGCTGTACACCGCCATCGGCACCCGCTTCCACGTCCAAGGGCGCCGTGAGGATCCGGCGGTGATCCCCGAGGCCCTGACCGAAGCCGGACTGCCTGCGTCGCTGGCCAGCGCGGCCGAGAGCACCGAGTTCGATCAGCTGATCAAGGACTCGCACAACGAGGCGTTCGACGACGTCGGGCTGGACGTGGGCACACCGGTGATCCGCATCCGCGGCAACACCATTTTCGGCCCGGTTGTCACGCCCGCGCCCCACGGTGACGCCGCCGGACGGCTGTGGGACGGTGTGGCGCTGGTGACCGGGACGGACGGCTTCTTCGAGCTCAAGCGGAGCAGGGACCGCAAACCCTCGTTCGACTGAGCCGGTCAGGGTGTAGCAAACTGAGACCACCCGCCTGGCTCACATGGCGCGTAAGAGTTCCGTTGAGGCAAGCACCACGGGCCCGTTCGGTGTAAAAAATGTCTTTCGTGTGTTACTTCTTGGCACACGAAGGGTTAGCCGGACTCAAGGTGGTGTGATGTCGGATCGTCCGTATGAGCTCGCCTGGACACCCGAGGGCATGGTGGCGCGGGTCCGGCTGCGGGGTAGGTCGGTGCTCACGTCCGCGATGTTGAACCGGGGCACCGCGTTCACGCTGGATGAACGGGAGGCGCTTGGGCTCACCGGCCTGCTGCCGGACGGCGTGTCGACGATCGAGGGGCAGCTGCACCGGGTCTACGCGCAGTATCTGCGCCAGCCCGATGACCTGGCCAAGAACATCTTTCTCAGCCATGTGCGGGACCGCAACGAGGTCCTGTTCTACCGGCTGCTGACCGAGCACATCCAGGAGATGCTGCCGATCGTGTACACCCCGACGGTGGGGACCGCGATCGAGCGGTACAGCCTGGAGTTCGGCCGTCCGCGCGGGGTGTACCTGTCGGTGGATCATCCCGGCCAGGTGGAGACCGCCTTCCGCAACTACGGGCTGGGGCCGGACGACGTGGACCTGATCGTGGCCACCGACTCAGAGGGCATCCTGGGCATCGGTGACTGGGGGGTGGGCGGCATCGGGATCGCGGTCGGGAAGCTGGCCGTCTACTCGGCCGCGGCCGGCCTGCACCCCCGCCGGGTCATCCCGGTCGTGCTGGACGCCGGAACCGACAACAAGGCCCTGCTGGCCGAGGAAGTGTACGTGGGCGTCCGGCACCCGCGGGTACGGGACGAACGGTATGACGAGCTGATCGAGGCGTACGTCAGCACCGCCACCCGGCTGTTCCCGAACGCGTTGCTGCACTGGGAGGATTTCGGCGCCGCCAACGCCCATCGCATCCTGGTGAAGTACGCCGGCACCTGCTGCACCTTCAACGACGACATCCAGGGCACCGCCGCCGTAGTGCTGGCCGCCGCGCTGTGCGCGGTCCGGGCCACCGGGACGCGGATGAGCGATCAGACGGTGGTGATCCACGGAGCGGGCACCGCCGGGGTCGGGATCGCGGATGCGCTGCGACAGGTCATGATCGACGAGGGCCTCAGCCCGGACCAAGCCAGCGCGCGGTTCTACGCACTCGGCAGCAAAGGCCTGCTGACCAGCGACTATCCCGGAAAGCTGCGGGACTTCCAGGTTCCCTACGCACGCCAGGCCGCGGAGGTCGCAGGCTGGCAGCATGACAAGGACGGCCGCATCGGCCTAGCCGAGGTGGTGACGCACAGCCGGTCCACGATGCTGATCGGGACCTCGACGCAGCCCGGCGCCTTCTCCGAGGCGATCGTCACCGAGATGGCAGCCCACGTTGACCGGCCGATCATCATGCCGCTGTCCAACCCCACCTCGCACTCCGAGGCCCAGGCCGCTGACCTGATCGCCTGGACCGGCGGGCGGGCGCTGATCGCAACCGGCAGCCCGTTCCCGCCGGTGGACTACGACGGAGTGCAGTACCAGGTGGCCCAGGCCAACAACGCGCTCATCTTCCCCGGCCTCGGGCTCGGGGTCACCGTCAGCCGGGCCCGCCGCGTCAGCGACGGCATGCTGGCCGCGGCGGCCGACGCGCTGGCCGGCCTGTCCGACGCCACCGCGCCTGGTGCTCCCGTGCTGCCCGCCGTGACCAGGCTGCGCGAGGTGTCCGCCGCGGTGGCCGAAGCCGTCGCCCGGGCGGCCCGGGCCGAGGGGCTGTCCGACGTGGCGCTCGACGGCCTGGCCGAACGGGTCCGCGAAGCCATGTGGGAGCCCGCCTACCCGAAGGTCGAGGCCATCTGACGGCTTGACCCGGGCTCAGGCGCCGAGAGCCAGGAAGGAGTGCGCGGTCGCTTCGGCGAGCGGATCGTCGCCGGCCGCCCGGCGCGCGGCCAGAAGCGCTTCGGGGAGCGTGGCACCGCGGTGCAGGGCGTCGTGCAGAGCCAGCATGATCGGCACCGCGGCGATGTCGTTGACGGGCACGATGCTGGCCACGATTCCGGCCGCGCCGAGCGGGATCAGGCTGCTGACCAGGCCCAGGAGCTCGTCGGCGCCTACCGGCGCGGCAACTCCGGAGTCGCAGCCGGCCAGGACCAGCTGGTACGGCGCGCGGCCCAGGCGCTCGAAGTCGTGCACGATCAGCGGCCCGTCGTCGAGCAGTATGGACGAGAACATGGGGTTGTCAGCCCGGAACGTGCCGTGGGCCGCGATGT
>JBKQQQ010001119.1:0-2843 GCA_052144275.1 Streptosporangiaceae bacterium | reverse complement strand
TGGCGGCGACACGCACGGTCTCAGGGTGGCATAGATCCTTTGTCCTGGTCATGTCCTACTGTATATCTACAGTGTGACAGCAGGCCGTGCCGTGCCGTCCGGAGATGACGGCGCTGACCTGGTCGCCGGCTACATCGCGCGGTGGCGGCCGTCGTCGGTGTCGCCGCAGGCGGCGGCGTTCGCCCGGCAGGTGGTGCCGGCCGCGGGCCCGGGCGGGCGGGAGCGGGCGAAGAACCTGCTGTGGGCGGCGGCCAGGCTCGCCGATTACGCGATCCCGCTCGGCCTGGACCCGGCACCGGAGGTGCTGCTGCACCCGTCGGTGATCGAGCGGTTCACCCGGTGCGCGCCGGGGCTGTCCGGCGTGGCGCGGCGAACGCTGCGCACGAACCTGCGGTTCATCGGCCACCGGGTGGTGCCGCAGCTGTACCCGCAGGACATGCCGCTGCCCCGGGAGCGGGCCAAGGCCCCCTATAGCCCGGCGGAGATCGCCGGGTATCTCGCCTTGGCGGACGCCCAGCCCACCCCGCAGCGGCGGATGCGGGCCGCCGGGCTGATCTGCCTGGGTGCCGGCGCCGGGCTGATCCGCGCCGACCTGCGCGCCGTGCGCGGCACCGACGTGACCTGCCGGTCCGGCGGGGTGATCGTGGCCGTGCGCGGCGCCCGGCCGCGGGCGGTGCCGGTGCTGGCCCGATACCACGGCCGGCTGCTGGCCGCGGCGGCGTTTACCGGGACCGGGCTGATCTGCGGCGGGACCGACCCTGGCCGCCGGAACATCACCACGCCGCTGATCCGGTCGCTGGCCGGCGGGGCCGGGCTGCCCCGGCTGGACACCTCCCGGCTGCGCGCCACCTGGCTAGCCGACGTCGCGGACCTGCTCGGGCTGGCCACGTTCATGCACGCCGCCGGGATCACCTGCTCCCAGCGGCTCGGCGACCTGCTCGCCGGCCTGGAACCCGCCGCCGAGGCCGACGCGGTCCGGCTGCTCGGGGCGGCCCGGCCGTCATGATCCCGCTGCCGGCCCTGGAGGAGATCATCGACCGCTCCGGCATCGCGCCGCGGATCGAGCTGCTGCTGCCCGTCGGGGTGCGCGCCCGGCAGCTGCTGGCCCGCACCCTGCTGCTGGGCATGCTGATCGTGCTAGCCGACCACCGGCCCGCCCACCTCACCCGCGTCCACCAGGCCCTGGTCACCCTGCCCGAGGACGACCAGCGGCGGCTCGGCGTGATCGCGGACTGGAAGCACGGCCCGCACCGGCTGACTTACCGCCAGACCGAGCGGACCTTCGGCCTCGTCGTGGACGCGCTGGCCAAGGACATCCCCGACGGGCTGCCCTCCGCCCGGCTGCAGCGCCTCTGCGACGACCTGCTCGAGGCATCCATCCCGGAGGAGTTCAAGGACGCCAGCACGTCGCTGGCCGTCGACTGGACCGACGTGGAAACCTTCTCCCGGCCCCCGTCCCGCGGCACCAGCGACTGCGCCGACCCCGAAGCCTCCTGGGGACACCGCTCCGGCGGCGGCCCCGGCCAGGACAGCGAGCTGTTCTTCGGCTACTACCTCTCCGCCGCCACCATGATGCGCGAGGAGCACGGCCCGCCCGTGCCCGAGCTGGCCCGGCGGATGACCGTGTGCTCCTGCCGCCACGACCCGGCCCGCGCCCTGGTCCCCGTGCTCACCGCGATGCCCGGCCACGGCATCCCGCTCGGCGACATCCTGTCCGACTCCGGCTACGCCCACCGCGACGCCGGCGCCTGGGCCCTCCCGCTCCGGCAGTCCGGCGCGGAGCTGGTCCAGGACCTGCACCCCTCCGACCGCGGACCCCGCGGCACCCACCACGGCGCCATCATCGCCAACGGCAACCTCTACTGCCCGGCCACCCCCCGCACCCTGCTCGAACTCGCACCCCTGGCCCGCGACGCCACCCCGGAACAAGCCGATGCCCACGACCAGCAGACCGCCGAGACCGCCCGCTACAAGCTCGGCCGGATCACCAGCGACGACGCCGACGGCTATCACCGCGTCGCCTGCCCCGCGGCCATGGGCAAGATCCGCTGCCCGCTGCGGCCCACCTCCATGAGGGTAGACCGCAACCGGCCCGAGATCCTCACCCCGCCCGAGCACCCGCCCGCCTGCTGCCAGCAGCAGACCATCACCGTCCCGCCGGACGTGGCCGCCAAAACCCGGCAGAAACACGACTACCCCTCCAAGCCACACCGGCGGTCTTACGCCCGGCGCACCGGCGCCGAGCGGACCTTCTCTACCGCCAAGGACCCCGCCACCAACAACATCGCCCACGGCTGGACCCGGCTCATGGGCCTCACCCCGATCACGCTCTGGCTCGCCTGCCTGCTCACCGTCCGCAATCAGCGCATCCTGACCGCCTGGGACGCCCGCCAGGCCGGCGACGCCCGCCGCGCCGCGGCCGGCCTGCCCCCGAAAACCCGGCGCCGGCGCCGCAAGACCCTCGCCAGCCTCGCCGCCGCAGCACCGCCATAACCCTGGCGCCACCCATCCCGCGGCCGTCACCGGCACGCCCCAGATCACCCAGACCACACACGGAGAACACAACCTGCTGCCCGGAACAGCCACGGCGGCCAGGCAACCAGCCCTGAACCCGGCTCCAGCCGGGAACACGCCCGGCACGCACGAAAATGTCAGACCCAAACGTGAAGATAAGCGCAGGTCAAACGTGAAGACCTTCTGGAGCCGGTGAGCGGATTCGAACCGCTGACCTGCCGTTTACAAGACGGCTGCTCTGCCTGCTGAGCTACACCGGCGGGAGACTCTGAGCATGGTAGCCGATCCGCTCACCTGCCCGTGACCCCAAGGTGATCAGCTGCCGCGCA
>JBKQQQ010001118.1:0-4918 GCA_052144275.1 Streptosporangiaceae bacterium | reverse complement strand
TACCCGGGCTGTTCGCGGCGGGCGAGGTGGCCGGGTTCGGCGGCGGGGGGATGCACGGCTACCGGTCGCTGGAGGGTTCCTTCCTCGGCGGCTGCCTGTTCAGCGGCCGGCAGGCCGGCCGGGCCGCAGCTCGCGAGGCCGGCGCCTGACAGGTCAGGAGAACAGGCGCCGCCTAGGGTGCCTTGTCACCGCGTCTGCTGGTACCCGCCGTAGCCCTCGCCTGGCGGCGTTGGCACCTGTTCGTCACCGGAGAGCCGGTAGTAGACCAGCGTCACGACCAGGGCGAGGAACGGGGCGATCAGCGTGCCCGAGATGATCGAGCTCAGCCCGCTGCCCAGCACGTGCGGCAGCGCCGAGAAGATCAGGCCGAGCACCAGGTTCACCACCAGCAGGATCACGTACACCAGGACCAGCGTGGCGAACACGTGCCAGCCGCGGCCGCGCACGAGCTGCTGGCTGCGCCCGAACGACGCGAGCGCCCCGGATCCCTCGATGACGATGACCGGCACGATCACGGCCCAGATCGTCATCAGGTACAGGCCGGGAACGATGACCAGGACCAGCCCGATCGCGATCGCGATGCCGGCCAGGAAGGAGGCCAGCACAACGGACCCGAGGTACGGGGTGGCCGCGGACACGGTCTCGCCTATGGACAGGTCGACACGACCGTCGCGCACGTCCTGCACGGCCTTGACCAGCGCTGCCTGCAGCAGGAAGGCGGCGATAATCGCCACCAGGCCACCGAGCAGCGAGCCGAAGGTGCCGGCCAGCGCGAGGAGCGCGGCGATGACCGCGGCGACCAGGTAGATGACGAATGCGATCGTAAGCAGGTGCCTGGCGTGGGCCTTGTACATCCGCCATGCTTCGTCGAGAACGCCCGACAGTGGATTCATGGCCGTGATGGTACAGCTTCGTAGTGGCTCGCGGGGTGCCGCTTACTACGCGCGCTCCCGGCCAGGGGTCTACAAGCTAGATCCCAGAGCGGGCGGCTCGGGACCTTGCCCGAGAGCCTCAGGCCGGGAAGCCGCCTGCGGCGGCAGGTCGAGTCCCAGGTCCCCGGGGACGCCAAGGCCGGCGGGGGTGCCAGCCCCCGGCAGGCCCGCGCCCGCCGGGTACGCTCCCTGGTGCCGTGCCCGCAGGTGCTCGCGGAGCCTGGAGATCCCGCTGTCGATCCTTGACGGGTCGTCGTCGACGTTCTCGATCTTCACCGACTCGGCACCGGTGACGCCGGTGATCAGGGTGACGGCCCGGTTTCCTGAGACCATGAGAGTGAGCATCTGGGCGGTGGTAACGTGCCCGATCACGCTGGTGGAACCTTTCGTGACCTGCTTGCCGTCTTTCGTGTTTTCGCTCTCGGCGGCCAGGACGTTGATCCGGTCGTTGGACGTCTCGATCCCGTCTACCTGGCCGAGGTTATATTCCTTGGTATTCTCGAGTGCGGTGACACCGTTCTCCATGTCGTAGTTGACCTGGTACACGGGCAGCCGCCAGTTCGACAGGAATAGCACGAGTATCTCATAGTGGGAATAACGCACCTTCTGGTCGTCGCCTCTGGCGATCTGCACACCTGGTATGTTCGGGAACCCGACGAATACCAGCCGACTGTCCTCCATCGATCCGGTGAGTTCCGTCGGGTGCACGTTCAGGCGCTCGACTCCCTTCACGGCCGTGGGAATAAGCGCCTCCTCCAACCACGCGTCCATCTCCGCGCCGGTGGCCTTGGGTCGCATAGATGTGACCTTCATCGCGTACCGGGCGATCCCGATGCCTCCCCACACCAGGATCGCGAGCCCTACCAGGAGCAGGAACGTGACCTGAGCGCCCGCGATTATGAGGATGAGGCCCAAGCCCGCCTTGACGTAGTCCCTGACCGGCGCCTTGGGCGGCGTGGCGAAATAGTTACGGACGCGCTTTGCGCGTTCTTCTGAAGTCACGATGACCTCCTGTCAGTATGCTGATTTAGGTACTGCCACGTGGCGCACTCTCTCGCTGCGACATTGGTGACAATCTCCCAGGCATGCGCTGGTGAAATTTCTTTGATATCGGGAAAAACGCGGTTTATCTTCGGCCTGAGGCCGCGGAGGCGATAGTAATCCTCTTGGACAAGCTTGAGCAGGGCCTGGATATGAGGCGCATCCGGCCTCAGCTGCAGCGCATAGTCGAGGAGCTGCTCCATCTTCTCGATCACCGTCCCCTGATGGCCCCCGGGGCGCTGACCGTTAAGCGCGGCCAAGACCCGGTAATAGTGGACATCAGCCTCGTGCGGGTAAGACTTTGACAGCTCGCTGAATCTGCGCAGCGCATCCGCGTGATGGCCGTATCTGAGCTCGTTGCTGGCGCGCCTGAACTCCGGGTCCCCCAGTAGTCCCCTCGGCAAATACTCAGCCAACGGCGGCCACCGGTCAGCGATCGCGGCCAGCGGTATTATCCAGGCGATCCGGTGATCGGGTTCGGCCTGCGCCACCATGCCGACAACCCGGCTGGAGTAGGCATCCACGGCGGCGCCACCGCTGTAGCCCTCCACGATGGGGGGATGTCCGTCAAGGATGCCAACTTGAATAAGCCCCTTGACGGGGCCGCCCAGGATATGCCCACGAGTGACCTGCGTCCGCCCCCAGTCGAGGTACCTTTCGATATAGCCGACAACCTCGATTTCAGTACCGGAGACGGGCGGCTCATAAGGTCCGAGCGGCGCGGGGGGCACGGAATTGGGGAAGCCGATCACCGCGACGTCAGACGAGCCGTCGGTCATGTCAATCGCTGACGGATCAGCTTGGATCCTGCAGCGTTGCGCCTTAACGCTGCCATCAAGTGGTTCCGCCCAGCACTCGGTCGCGTTCTCAACCACGTGAGCGCAGGTCAGCGCCGCATGATCAGTGACGGCGAAACCTGTGCCGAGAACGCGTCCGGGCTCACCGTCGTCGCCTGCTTCCCGAAGGCGCAGCCGCCACGACGTCTCTGGCAGCGTCATCCAGAGCTCTTCTGAGCGGTCGCCTCGGTGGCTTCGGCTGCGGTAGCCGCGGCGGCCGCGTCGCGGTGCCAGGACATTTCCACTTCCATGTTCCCCTCGACAACGGTGCGGGCGATGACCGCTCCCGCCTCGACGGTCATCTTGATGCCGAATCTCAATGTCACCGCGTCCGGACGGAGATCTTCCTTCAGTACCGACAAGGCTGCTGACGCTGCATCGCGGATGTTCGAAAGCTTGCCTTCGAACGACTGCTGCACGTCCACGACCTTGCCCTTACGGCCAAGGCCGACCTGCCTGATTCCGTCACCGATGTCATCAATCTCGAAGACAACTGACTCATGCTCGCGCACGGTAAATCTGGCCAATTCAGCCATAGCGCAATGTACTCCTCCCCTGTACAGGGGACCTTATACCCGGTTTGCCGGAAATAACACTATACGGATCATGCATACTTCCTTAGATGCGCAGCCGGACGGCAACGTCATCACCCGCCACAGGCGCTCGCCGGAAACGGCTCAATTCAGCAGGCACCCAGCTCTTCTTTCCTGAATCTGGAGCGACCGCGACCGGAGTCACTGCCGGGTGCGGCGCCAGGCTGGGGTCCCACAGCACCTGCATGTAATTGTCGGCCGTCCATAGCTGCGCGAGTTTCGGTTGCCGGATCTGCATCATCGACTGCCAGGCGTCGGTGCCGGATCGCTTCGCCGCCGCGAGGAGGCCGCCGATCACGTCGGGCCGTACGTGACCTGCCCACTCGGTGATCTTCCTGACCACCTCCGGGTTATCTAGGTCCGGTATTAAGATGATCCGGAAGATCCTTGACAGCATATCTACGTGAGGTATTTTGCTGAACTGCTCACGAGTTCTTCCATGCCAGTCGTCCTTTGATACTTCCCCGCGGGCTTTCACGCGGTCGTGGGGAACCGGCAGGACGCCCGGTTGAGCATGGCTCGCAGGATGAACTCAAATTCCTGGATGTCTCCCGCCGCGCGCCGGCTCATGCTGACTCATGCTCCGCCGACCCCTCGGCATAACAGTTCCGGATCGCTTCCAGCCCTCTCACATCCCCCCCTCACGCCGCTCTAGTCACACTTAGCACGCAGCGTAACATTTAACCCGGCATCATCCAATCTATACTGCTAAAGCGCGCAGTCCAGAGACGGATGGCTGCCCTGACATTTCAACTAGATAACTATCACCATGGGGCCTGGATGCCGACGATCCACGAGTTCGGGGATACGACGATCGGGGCGCGGCGTGCAGAGCCCGCGGCCAACCGCGACGGCGCGTGTTCCCCGGCCCCAACGTGCCGCCGGGTCCGCACCGGGTTCACCCCAAGGCCGGCTGCGCTGAATACCGCGCAGCATTCTTTATGGCGTTAACCACGGCACGTTCGGATTAATGATCTTGAATTTACCGAACGGGCTGGGGTGCGCAGCAATGTCATGTAGATGAGCCTGTTCGCGGGCTACCGACGGCGATCTTTTTGAGGCCGAACGGACTGCGTGACCCGCCCCGGCCACCGCGGGACGTTACTTGATGGCGACGGCGTTGGCGGGCGAGCCGATTCCGCCGGGCGCGTTCATCGGCGTGCTGACTCCGAACATCTCGCAGACCCCGTCGGCGGCGCAGTCGCCGGCCAGGTCGCTGAGCCACCACAGTTCGCCCAGGGCCATCCCGAACTGGCCGATGAGCATGTTGTGCAGAACCCGAACGGGTGCGCTTGAGGGGCTGGTGTCGGCCGGGAAGACCTCGGGGCAGGCGGCAGGTCAGCGTAGTCCGGCAGTTCAGTCATCGCGCCCCCCTTAGGACAAGCCAATGGTCACGCCATCTAGGATCGCGCACCATCGCTCGCTAGGGTGCTGAGGAGGGCAGCTGTTTCCCACGCGTGAGGATGGTGGTAGCCCGATGGCACTGACGACGCAGACGATGACCGATGAGCAGCGC
>JBKQQQ010001117.1:0-2959 GCA_052144275.1 Streptosporangiaceae bacterium | reverse complement strand
CTGCCAGCCAGTCTGACAGTAGTCCCCTTGCCTTGGCGTAAACGGCAATGGTTTGATCAGCGTTACGAATTCGGCCGGTGGGGAGGGCGTTTTGAGTGTGCTCGAACGCAGCGCCGAGGCGCAAGACCCCGCAGGCGGCCGATCTGCCGGCGTTCCGCCGGCCCGCGCGCTGCGCGCGCGTCGCGACTCCTACATCTACATCGTGAGATATTCCGGGAAATGGAGGCGCATCCCATGAAGGGACGCCTGGTCCTCGCTGCGGCGGCGGTTGGCTCGCTGGCCGTGGCGGGTTGCAGTAGCAGCAGTAGCAGTACCGCCGCGAGCGGCGGAACCACCAGTGCATCCGCCGCCGCCAAGACGTGCGTCGCGTCGATCGGATTGGAGGCTCCGCTCACCGGCCCGGTGGCGCCTCTCGGTCAGGAGCAGCTGCACTTCGCGCAGCTCGCGGTGGCGATGGACAACGCAGCCAACAAGACGCAGATCACGCTCGTCCAGGGCGACACGCAGCTGCAGCCCGCGCAGGCGACGACCGTGACCCAGCAGTTCATCTCGAACTCGAGCATCCTCGCCGTGGTCGGCCCGGCTGGCAGCCAGGAGGTCGAGGCGGTCGGCGGCCCGATGGGCCGGGCCGGGATGGCCTTCATCTCCGGGTCCGCGACTGCCGTGGCGCTGACGACCGGCACGTACCCAACGTTCTTCCGGGTCGTGTCGAAGGACAGCGTGCAGGGCCCGCAGGACGCGAACTACATCGTGAAGACCCTGCACCCCAAGGCCCTGATGATCGTCGATGACCAGGAGGCCTACTCGACCGGCCTGGTCTCTGCGATGCTGCCGGTCTTCCAGGCAGCCGGGATCAAGGTCGACCACGAATCGGTCTCGCAAAAGGTCACCGACTTCTCCGCGCTGGTCGCCAAGGTCACGTCGGCTACCTCGGTAGTCGTCCTGCCCTGGCAGATCGCGGCCAACGCCCAGCAGTTCGGCCGGGACCTGGCCCAGCAGCACAAGACGGCGGTGATCTTCGGCACGGATGGGCTGTTCTCCCCGGGCACGTTCACCATCACCGGCTCGTACGTGTCCTCGTTCGGGCCGGACATCACCGCGATTCCCGCCGACGTGGCGATCGCCTCGGCCGCCAAGGCGAAGTACGGGTCGTTCGGCACGTTCGGCCCGCCGGTGTACGCGGCCACGCACGTCATCGACGAGGCCATCGCGTCGGTCTGCAAGGCGGGCCAGACCCCGAGCCGCAGCAATGTGCTGGCCGCGATCAAGCAGACGAACGAGCCGGCCTCGATCCTCGGGCAGCCGATCGCCTTCGACTCCCACGGGGACCTGGTCAACGGCAAGTTCTTCCTGTTCAAGATCACCTCAACCGGCAAGTACCAGCTGATCCCGAGCTCCTGACCGGCTGGACTAGACAGTTGCTCCGCCGCGGGCCAGGCTCTATGGGGCTGGCCCGCGGCGGAGCGCGTCGTGATGGTGATGGCGGGAGTCGTACCAGATGAGCTTCTTCTTTCAGGAACTGGTGAACGGCATCACCACGGGCGCGCTCTATTCGCTGGTCGCGCTGGGCTTCTCGATGGTGTACGGGGTCCTGAAGCTGCTCAACTTCGCGCACGGCGACCTGTACATGATCGGGGCGTACATCGGCTTTTTCGTGATCCAGTGGTTCGGCGGCGCTGCGCACGTGAGCATTCCGGTGCCGCTGTTGCTATTGATCATGTTCGTGCTGGCGGCGGGCGTGACCGGAGGACTGGGCGTCGCGATCGAGCGGTTCGCCTACCGGCCGCTGCGCGACGCGCCGCGGATCGCTCCCCTCATCACCGCGATCGGCATCTCGTTCTTCCTGGAGAACGCGGTCCTGCTGCTGTTCGGCACTCAGTACCGCATCTACAACACCCCGGAGTTCATCTCGCTCTCCAGCGGAATCCGGATCGGATCGGTCACCATCGACACCGTCCAGATCATGGTCGTGGTCCTGAGCGTCGCGCTGATGGCCGGCCTGCAACTGCTGGTCAACCGGACCAAATGGGGCAAGCAGGTGCGGGCGGTGGCGGCCGACCGGGGGGCCGCCGAGATGCTGGGGATCAACGTGAACTTCACGATCTCGATGACGTTCTTCCTCGGATCGGCCCTCGCCGGCGTGGCCGGCGTCATGGGCGGGCTGCTGTTCAACCAGGTGACGAACACGATCGGGTTCATCGTCGGGCTCAAGGCGTTCACCGCGGCCGTGGTCGGCGGGATCGGCTCGCTGCCCGGCGCGATGCTCGGCGGCCTGCTGATCGGCGTGGCGGAATCGTTCACCATCGGCTATATCTCCTCCACGTACTCCAACCTGCTGGTGTTCGCGCTCCTGATCATCGTGATGCTGGTGCGGCCGAGCGGGCTGCTCGGCCAGGCCCAGCTGCAGAAGGTGTGAAGCGCCGATGAGCGTGGAATCGCAGGGGCCGCAGGTCGGGGCCGACGAGTGGGTCGCCCGGCAGGCGCACCGGCGCGAGTACCTGCCGTCCTGGCGCGGCCGCGCGCAGCGGGCGGGCGAGCGGATCGGCTGGTGGCCCCGGCTTGCGGTCGCCGGGCTGGCCGGCCTGGCGCTGCCGCTGTTCGGCCTGGGTGGCTTCCAGCTCCAGGTCGGGATCGACGCGCTGGTCATCGCGCTGCTGGCGGTGGGGCTGAACATCGTGGTGGGCTGGGCGGGGCTGCTCGACCTGGGCTACATCGCGTTCTTCGGCTTCGGCGCGTACGGGTACGCGCTGCTCTCCTCGGCCCAGATCGGCAGCACCGGCATCCACCTGCCCTACTACCTGTCGCTGCCGATCGTGATGATCGGCGCGGCGCTCCTCGGGCTCGCCGTCGGGCTCCCGTCCCGGCGGCTGATCGGCGACTACCTGGCCATCGTGACGCTGTTCTTCGGCGAGGCGTTCGTCGAGTTCACCAACAACGTGGCCCCGAGCAAGCTCGGCGG
>JBKQQQ010001116.1:0-6053 GCA_052144275.1 Streptosporangiaceae bacterium | reverse complement strand
GCGACATCGGCGTGAGCAGGAACCCGGACTGCGGCGGGGGCGGCCCGAAGGCGGCCGCCTCCCGCACGCCGTCCCAGGGCCGGGCCGGGCGCGGGGCGGCGAACCGCAGGTCGCCCACTGGGGGCTGAGCGAACGGGATGCCGCGGAAGACGGCCACGCCGTCCTTGGCGCGTCCGCGGACTAGCCCGCCGGCCGTGCGGACGACGGGTTCGGTCACGTCCATGCGTGCCCCTTCGCCAGCGGGCCGGAAATATCCGGATGCGGACCCTTATGGCCGCCAGGAAGGAGGTTACGCCACCGGGTCGAGCAGGATGACGGGAATCACGCGCGGCGCGGCACTCTTCTCATAATCTGCGAAATTGGCGGCGATTTCCTTCTGCCTGGCATAGATCGGGTCCCGCTCGTCCGGGTCCGCCACCCGCGCCCTGACGGTGACAGTGCCAGTGCCCACCTCGGCCGTGGTGTCCGGGTGCGCGACCAGGTTGTAGTACCAGTCCGAGTGACGCGGCCCGCCCGCGGCCGAGGCGAATATCGCGAGGCTGTCACCGACCTGCTGGTAGACCAGCGGGTTCACCCGTTCGGTGCCGCTCTTGGCTCCGGTGTGGTGCAGCAGCAGGAGGGTCTGGCCCTCGAACCAGCCGCCCACCTTCCCGTCGTTCGCCCGGAACTCCTCGATGACCTTCCCGTTGAAGTCCTCCGTATCGGCCATGGCCGGCTCCCTTCTGGTTTGCTCTTGGCTTGTTCAGTTGGCTTGTCCAGCCGATCATAAGGCCCGGTAGGGTCGGTCCATGGCCGGTGAGCTCATCCCGTACGAGGGCGACCTGGAGCCGGGCGAGGAGTACGACGGCGTGCTGTTCGCCAACCCCACGTTCGCCGACGCCGACGCCGGGAACTGCCACTTCCTCGACTGCAAATTCACCGGCGCGTCCTTCGACGGCGGCCGGCTGAGGAAGGCCCGGTTTACCGACACCCGCCTGCGGGAGGTCAGGTTCGTGGCCAGCGACCTGGCCGAAACCGGCTGGCTGGACACCACGCTGGCCGGCTGCGCGCTGGCCGGGGTGCAGGCCTTCTCCGTCTCGATGCGCCGCGTCACCTTCCGCGACTGCAAGCTCGACTCGGTGAACTTCCGCGGCGGCACGCTGACCGACGTGAGGTTCGAGAACTGCCTGCTGCGCGACGCCGAGTTCGGCGGCGCCACGCTGCGGCGGGTCAGCTTCGGCGGCTGCACGCTGACCCGCGCGGATTTCGCCAAGGTCAGCTGCACCGACGTGGACCTGCGCGGGGCGGCCCTCGGCATCACCGCCGGGTACGAGTCGCTGCGCGGCGCCACCATCGACAGCGGCCAGCTGATCGCGCTGGCCCCGCTGATCGCCCGTCACCTGGGCATCACCGTCACGGACTGAGGGGCGCGGTGACCGGGGTCAGAAACTGACCTGCCGCCAGGTCGTTCCGCCGTCCGAGGTGAGGAACAGCTGCCCGGGCCGACCGGTGGAGTTACCGTCGCCATTGGCGGGCCCGTGCACCACCACGCCGTCGGTCGCGGTGGTGAAGCCCAGGTCGGCCCAGCCCGCCCCGCCGTCGTACTGCTCGTTCACGATCCGCCAGGTCACTCCGCCGTTGCCGGAATGGAACAGCCAGCTGGCCGCGCTCGCGGTGGCGATGGCCACGTCACCGGTGGTGGTGGCCGCGATCGTGCCGCCATCGCCGACCGGGCTCGGCGCTCCGGCCACCGCCCAGCGGGCTCCGTCGTCGTCGCTCACGTAGACCTGCTTGACCGTGTGCCCGGTATAGCCACCGCCGGTGCACAAGATCGCCAGCCCGGTCGCGGAGGTCACCGCGACCGAAGGAGCGCTGGACTCCGATGTGCACGGCACGGGATTCAGGGTGAAGGTAAACCCGCCGTCGCGGGTGACGAGCACGTCGCGGCCGTCGAGGACGGCGGCCACCCCGGCCTGGGTGGCGATCATGTCGTCCGGGTCGATCAGGTGAGTGACGGTGGCCTTGGCGACGCCGGTCCAGCTGCCGCCGCTCAGCGGCCGGCGTATCAGCGTGCCGTACGTGCAGCCGCTATCCGGCGTGCACAGCGCGTTGATCGCGAGCACCTGCTGCCGCACGATCGCCAGGGACAGGATCGAACCAGCGGGCACGAAGGCGCGGCTCCAGTGCTCACCGCCGTCGGTGGTCTCCCACAGCCCGGTGTCGCCGAACACGAACCCGTGCTCAGGCGTGGCGAAGCGGATGCCCCATACGATCGGCGCGCTGGTCAACCCGGGCTCCCCGACCGGTACGGGCGGTGCGGGCAGGCCAGCCCAGCTCGCGCCCCGGTCCAGGGTGCGGACGATCGACGTGCACGGCGCATGCGCGCAGGGGGCGGTGCCGAGGACGAACGCCTCGTCCGCCGACACGAACGTGACGGACGTGGCCCCGAATCCGGCGGGCACCGGCCCGGCGGTAGTCACGGCCCCGCCTGGGGCCTGGGCCGATACTGAAGGGCTTGATCCCGAACGAGGCGGGCTGCCTGCCCCGGCCCCGCTCGACGCTCCCGGGCCGGACGCCCCGCTCGATCCACACCCGGCGAGGCCGAGCACCAGCCCGGCCGCCGCCGCTAGGAGCGGCACCCGCGCAGAAGCCACCATGGCGCACCTCCTCGCCTCTACTCACTGAGACGACGTAACCAGGCTTTGGTTGCGACCGCCGTCACGTGGTCACGAGAGCGCGCGCACGGCGCGGGCGAAGGCATCGCCGCGGTCGCGGTAATCCCGGAACCGTCCGAAGCTGGGCGCGGCCGGCGACAGCAGCACCACCCCGTCGGGCCTGGCCCACCCGAACCCCGCCGCCACCGCGTCGTCCAGGTCGCGGCAGTCCGTCACGCCCGCGAAGCCGGCCGCCTCCATCTGGGCCGCCTCGATCTGGGCCGCCTCGATCTGGGCGCGGATCCGGGGGCCGCTGTCGGGGAGGGTCAGGACGCAGGTGGGCGCCTGGCGGGCCAGGACCCCGGCGGCCAGTGGGGCGTAGTCGATGCCCCGGTCCTGCCCGCCGACGATCAGTGCGATCCGGCGGCCGGGGAAGGCGTCGAGCGCGGCCAGGGTAGGCAGCACGTTGGTGGACAGGCTGTCGTCGACGAAGGTGACGCCGCCGACCGTGCCGACCGGCGCGAGCCGGCTGGGCAGGGGCTGGTAGCCGACCGCCGCCGCGCGCAGCCTGGCGTCATCGCCGGCGCCCGGCACGCCGAGCGCGGCCAGGCAGCGGCGGGCGATAAGCGCGTTGCGGCGGTTGTGCCGGCCGGGCAGCCCGAGCGGCTCCATCCAGTCGGCGCCGGGCTCGTCGTCTTCGCGGACCCACTCGACCCGCGGGCCAAGCAGGCCGACGCGCTCCCTGAGCAGGTCGCTGTCGCCGTTCGCCACGGTGAGCTCGGCGCCCGGCTGGGAGCAGGCGGACAGCTTGTCCCGGTAGTACTGCTCCACTCCCCCGTGCCAGTCGAGGTGGTCCGGGTGCAGCGAGGTGACCGCGACCACGGGCGGCGAGCACGGCAGGTCGGTGGCCTGGTAGCTGGACACCTCGATGACCCAGTAGTCGAAGTCGCCTTCCTCGGCGGGATCATACGGCGGGGCGCCGATGTTCCCGCCGAGCATGCACCGGTAGCCCAGGCCGGCCAGCAGGTGGCCGGTCACCGACGCGGTCGTGCTCTTGCCCTTGGTGCCGGTCACGACGAGGACGCGCCGCAGGTCCGCCTCGGCGAGCCACAGGCCGAGACCGCCCACCACCGGGATGCCGAGCTCGGTCAGCCGGGCCACTTCCGGCCGGTACCGGGACAGGCCGGGCGTCTTGACCACCACGTCGCACCGCTGGAGGGCGGCGAGCCCGCCGTCGCCGGTGGCAAGCACCCGCCTGCCGCCGGGAATGGGCCCGGGAATGGGCCCGGGAATGGGCAGAGTGGCCGCGGACGGCTGGTCGTCGACCAGGACCGGCTCGACGCCCAGTGCCAGCAGCTTGCGCAGGTTGGCGTGGCCTTCCCGGCCTAGGCCCCAGACGCCTACCCGGGCGCCGGCCAGGTCGGACCAGGAGAGCTTGGGCCGGCTCACCGATATCCCGCGGGGATGAAGTTCCGGCCCACGGGCCGGAGCATGGCGGCGGCGTCCGCGTCGGATGGCGCGTCCGGCCACCCGGCGACCTCGGCCGCGAGTTCTTGCAGCAGGCCAGGGCCGACCCGGTCATCGCGGCGCGCGGCCAGCAGCACCGCGGCGCGGCACTCGGTGACCTCGCCGACGCACTCGAACGGCTTGGCGCCCGCGCCGAGCAGCGAGCGGAACTTGGCGGCCAGCCCCGGATCCTCGAGTGGCTCCCCGGTGACCGCGAAGATCCTCCGCAGCGCCTGCGCCGGCAGGAACGGCGCGAGGATCAGGTCGATGAAGCAGCACTTGTCGCACTGCCCGCACCAATGGTCGAGCCGTCGCGCCCGTTCGGTATAAAAAGCCTTGTTGCAGCTCCGGAATGAGCTGTGGTACGGCTCGAGTGCCGCGAACTCCTGCCCGACCCAGAGCTCGGTCCGGTCCCTGAGCCAGGAGAAGTACCCGGGCAGCGGCGCCGGGCGGTTGGCCAGCACGTCCCGGAAGGCCGCCTCGAACTGCTCGCTCTTGGAAAACTGGTGGTTGACCGGGCGTCCTTGGTACTCGAGCGTCGGGACGGACGCCGACCACTCGTTGGACATCACTACCGCGTCCCGGTCCTCGAGCACTGCGGCCAGCACGGCGATCGCGGACAAGATCCCGGTCACCGGGACGTGCCCGTTGAGGAAACCGAGTTCGGCGGAGCGCAGCAACTGCGGGTCGATCTCCCGTTCCGCCCGGACCACCGGGAGCCCGGTCACGGCGCCCGGCTGCTCAATCGCGTCGAACCGGTCGGCGGGCCCGCTCACCACGAACAACGCCGCGTCCGCGCGCCGCCGGACCCGCTCCACCGTGACGATCGAGTCGATCCCGCCGCCGAACGGCACCAGGGCCCGCTGCTCGCCCAAGGGGGGTCTGGGGGGATCTGGGGGAGTCGTCCCCCCGGGATCAGCAGAGCGCGCCTCCAGGCGCAGCGAGGTCAGGTCCAGGGCATTGCGGTAGGCGAACTCGCCCAGGCCCTGGAGGTAGAACTCGCGGAGGAAGGCCAGTTCGGCCGTTGTCAGCGCGGTCTCGCCGAAGTCGACCACCGGCGGCGCCGCGGTCTTGTAGTACGAGACGCCCGCGAGCAGGAACACCAGCCGCGCCGCCGCCCGGGCCGCCTCGGTGTGCCAGCGCGGTCCGGCCGACAGCGTCACCCGTTCGGTGAACTCGCGCCCGTCCAGCTCGTACCGGCAGCTCAGCACCCCCCGCTCGGCGTCGATATCGAACGCTACATACCGGAACGCGCTTCCGCGCACGCGTGGTTGTGGCACCGTACCCCCTCTTTTGGTCACGTTGTCACATCCATGCCTATCTGACCGGGGTCGCGAAGGCGGGCGACGAGGGCGAGGCGGCCGCAGGGGCGGGCCGAGCGGTCACTGAAGAAGTAGCCGGGGCCGGCGGGGGTGGTGGTTGGGGTGGGGCCGGTGGGGAGAGTTGTTGTGTAGATCTGGGGGGCGGGGACGCCGACCTCGACTAGGGCGTGGCGGTTGGCGGCCCACAGGTCGAGGAGCCAGCGGTCTGGGCCAGAGCCGGGAGGCGCCACCGGGCGCGCGTCGGGGTGCGTGTCGGGAGGCGCCACCGGGCGCGCGTCGAGACGCGCCACCGGGCGCGCGTCGGGGCGCGCCACCGGGCGCGCGTCGGGGCGGATGAAGGCGGCCGCGGCGGGGCCGAAGACCTGGGTGACGGCCTGGTGGACGTCGGCGCCTACCTGGTAGCGGGCCGCGGCGATGGCGGGGCCGATCCCGGCGATGACGTCGGACGGGCGGGAGCCGAGGGCTTGCATGGCAGCGAGCGCCGCGGCGGTCACCCCGGCCACGGTGCCGCGCCAGCCCGCGTGCACGCAGGCGAGCACGGCGGCCACCGGATCGTGCAGCACGATCGGCACGCAGTCCGCGGTCAGGATCG
>JBKQQQ010001115.1:0-3483 GCA_052144275.1 Streptosporangiaceae bacterium | reverse complement strand
CTTCGCGTAGTTCTCCATGATGCCCGGCCAGCCGCCCGGACCGCCGACTCCGCGGTGAATCCCGGCGGCACCGGCGCCGTGCCGCTCGATGTGGCGGTGCTCGAGCTCCACCCGGGTCTGGCCGTCCGGCTGTTCGCGGAAGGTGGCCTCGAACTCGCTCGCGTGCGACAGATCGGGGTCGTAGACCCACGCCCCGTCGGACTCGGTGATCTGCCAGGCCACGACGATCCGGTGCGGCGGCTCGCAGGCCAGGACCCGGCCCCACTCGCACTCGCTGCCGTCCACGCCGCGCTCGTAGTACCGCCCGCCGGTCCGCGGTTCCAGCACGGCCTCTGCCATGTCCGCGGTGCCGATGTGATGGCCGGGCCACCAGGTGTTGTAGCCCTCGGTGAAGAGCCTGAAGGCCCGGTCCGCGGGGAGCGGCACGGTGACCGCGTACCTGACCGGGTCGAGGACGTCTGTGCTTGCTGCTGACTTGTTCATGACTGCTCCTGTCTCGTCACGTCGGTGACTTCCTGCCTCGTTCGGGCTGGTCCGGCGCGGCACGGGCGATCCGCTCGCCCTCGGCCCGAAACGCCGCCATGGCCTGCCCCCACATCTGGTCCAGGTAACCGTGGATGGCCTGCACGCCCTGCTGGCTGACCTGGTAAATCCGCTTGGTGCCTTCAGCGCGGTCGGTGACCAGGCCCGCCTCCTTGAGCACCCGCAGGTGCTGGGAGACCGCCGGCCTGCTGACCGGGAGCTCGACGGCGATCTCGCCGACGGCCTTGGGCCGCCGCGCCAGGCTCTCGAAGATCGCCCGCCGGGTCGGGTCTCCCAGCGCGGCGATCGCCGCCGATCCGTAAGTCTCCACGAACGGTAAGCTATAACTTACTGATGTTTTCGTCAAGGTGCGGGCAGACCGGGACGCCAGGGCTGACACCGGGGCCGTTCGGGATAATGAAAGAGCGGTATGGGTGCGGGGTCCAGCGGTCAGCGGTTGCGCCACCGGGGGCGGCGCTTGGCGGCGAAGGCGGTGACGCCCTCGATGGCGTCCTCGCTGGCCATGAGGTCGTCGAAGGCTGTGGTGGGGTGGTTCACGGCGGCCACCACGTCGGGGATGCCGCGGGTTTCCTCCATCACCCGCAGCGAGATCCGGACCGAGGTCGGCGAGCCCTGCAGGATCTCGGCGGCCAGCGCGCGGGCGCCCTCGAGCGCGGTCCCGGCGAGCACGACCCGGTTGACCAGGCCGTACGCGAGGGCCTCGTCGGCGGTGATGCGGCGGCCGGTGAGGATCATCTCGGTGGCCACCTTGGCCGGGACGGTACGCGGCAACCGGATGAGGCCCCCCGCGCCCGCGACCAGGCCGACCCGGACCTCGCTGAGCGCGAACTGGGCCGTGGCGTCGGCCACGACCAGGTGGCAGGCCAGCGCGATCTCGCAGCCGCCGCCCATGGCGAAGCCGTTAACCGCGGCGATGACGGGCTTGGTCATGGACGGGCGGCTGGTAAGGCCGGCGAACCCGTTCTTCGGGACCCACATGGGCTTACCCGACGCCGAGTAGACCAGGTCGTTGCCGGCCGAGAAGGCCTTCTCCCCCGCCCCGGTGAGGATGGCCACCCACAGGTCGTCGTCGGCGAAGTAGGCGTCGAAGACGTGATCGAGTTCGTCGTTGGCCATCGGGTGCAGGCTGTTCCTGGCTTCGGGCCGGTTGATGGTGACCTCGAGCAGGTGGCCGTCCCGGCGGAGGCGGACGTGCTCGTAGCGGTCGCGCAGCACCGGCGGCTCGGGCGGGAACAGCTCGTCCATCCGCGCCCTGGTGGTGGTGACCCGGTTGCCGGTGCCGAACGACCGGACGTAGACCGGCTGGCCGACGGGTTCTTGTGCCGCGGTGAGCAGGTCGAGGAGTTCCGGGTCGTCACCCTTGGCCACGAAGCGGGCGTGGCCGCGGTCAAGGCGGCCGACGACGATGCCGGTGCGGGCGCCGTCGCGCGCGCGCTTGACGGTATAGGTCTCGATGGTGGCCGGGCCGCCGGCGTAGCGGGCCTGCTCGGGTGCGGTCCAGCCGTCGATCTCGGCTTGCAGGTCCTTGCTGTCATCGGGGGTCCAGGCGGCCGGGGTGGTGGAGTACACGCCGACGGAGTACTTGCTCATGATGCCGCCGTTGGCGCCGACCAGCCCGTAGCTGCCGGGCGCGCTGCGGGCCCGCTGGATAGTCTCGGCGATGGCGTGCATGGAGTAGTTGTTGCCCGGGCCGCCGAAGAACGGCAGCCCGCCGGTGAGAGTGAGGCCGCGCGGGTCTTCGGGGTCAAGGCCCAGCCCGTCGCAGATGCTGAAGACCGGCGCGGGAAAGCAGCTGTACAGGTCGATCGTGGCCAGGTCGGCGACGCCGATGCCCGCCTGGTCGAGGGCGTGCTGCACGGCCATGACCGACGCCGGGCCGGCCGACAGGTCGGCTCGGTCCAGCAGGTCCCGTTCGCGCAGGTCTGCGTGGCCGTGCAGGAACACCCACCGGTCCTGGGGAATACCCAGGCGCCGCGCCGCGGCCACCGAGGTCAGCAGCACGGCGGCGCCCTGGTTGACCTTCTCCCGGGCCACGATGTACCGGGTGTACGGGTCGGCGATGGGCCGGTTCGCCTCGGTCGGGGTGACCAGTTCGGCCGCGCTGCGCTGCACCGGCGCCGCGGCGTGCGGGTTGGCCGCGGCGACCTTGGTGAACGGCGCGAACAGCGCGCCCATCGCGGCCGCGTACTCCTGGCGGGTCTGCTTGATGCGGGCCCGCCGGGCGTTGTCGATCAGCGCGTACTGGCTGGGCGCGCCGGTGAGCCCGTGCGCGGCCAGGTGCCTGGACATCATGCCGCTCAGCCCGTAGCCGCGGTCTTCGAGGCTGCCTTCGGCGTGTTCGGTGAAGTCGGGCCTTTCGCTTTCACGGGCATAGTGCTCGATGGTGGAGATGGCCTCCGACCCGAAGAGCAGCGTCACCTGGCTGCCGCCGCCGGCGATCACGGCGGCGAACTCGTTGACCAGGTGCTGCGGGGCCTGGCCGCCGGAGATCTCAAGGACGGCGCGGGCCGGGCTCGCGGCAATCCGGCCCGCCACTGACCGGGGGTAATTGTCCGAACGGCCCAGGGGTGCCCGCGCTCGCGGAACCGAATTCTCGAACTGCCGGACGCCGGCCACCGTATCGATCGCCGCCGCTGCCGCGGCCGGGTCCGCCCCGGTGTCGGCCAGCGCCTGCCGTGCCGCGTCGGCGGCCAGGTCGACCGGGGAACGCCTGCGGTAGGCCGGGGCGTCGAGGCGTTCGGACGCCTGTCCGACACCGACCACGACGGGCGTGCGGGGGCCGAGCTGGTTCATGAAGCGGCTCCGGGAAGGATTCGGGCCAGGTCGGCGATCCGCTGCTCGCAGTCGGCGACGATCTGGCGGGTGATCTCCGCGGCCGGCCTGACCCGCTGGAACGAGCCGACGACCTGGCCGACGAAGAACGACTCGAGGCGGAGCGCG
>JBKQQQ010001114.1:0-2750 GCA_052144275.1 Streptosporangiaceae bacterium | reverse complement strand
CAGACGGCCCCGCACGTTCCTACGGCACTGCATCCGCAGACCAGGCTGGCCTACACGGCCCTGGCCGGCGTGCTCGTGGCTGGCATGGCCGCGGACCTGAGCAGCCCCGTTCCCGGAAGGAATCCTGGTGACCACTCGGACTAAAGGGGCTAAGGGATCCCGGGGCCGCACCCGGCTCAGCATCAGGTACTTCGACGACCGGGTCCTGCTCACCGACACCCACGCCTGGGCCTACTACCGGATTCCCTCGGTGTCGTATGAGTTCACCACCCCGGAGGAGCGGGAGGCGCTGGCGACCAACATCACCGTCGCGCTGGCCGCGATCAGGATGGCCGACGCTGAAGTCCACCTGCGCATCGCGCACCGCTCCTACCCGGCGCACGCGTGGGCGACCGGCCTGGACGCGACCTCGGACGGAGGGCCGGGCTGGCGGGAGTACCTGGAGCAGACGTACCAGCACGTCTGGACGAAGGATTTCTGGGCCAAGGAGATCTACCTCGGGGTCCGGCTCGGCCAGCGCGGCGTGCGAGCGCAGTTGTCGGGCGGCGTGATTTCCCAGTTCCGCGGCGTGTATGCCCGCGGCGAGAAAGGGCTCGGCCTGGATGACGAGGCGGTCGGCCCGGCGGAGATCACCAAGTGGACGGATTCAGCCGAACGGCTGGGCCGGGCGCTGAACGCGAGCGCGCTAGCCGCCAGGCACGCGACGTCCGGTGAGATCGCCTGGCTGATCCAGCACACGCTCATGCAGACGGCGGGGGAGCCGTTGCCGTCCGCGACCAAGCGCCGGCGATGGGGCGTCGGGGAGATCGACACCCTCTTCGAGGGGCAGATCCACAACGGGCGGACCCTGCTGTGCCTGGAGCACATGTCGGGTGAGTCGTACGCCGCCTTCATCTCATTCGCCCGTTTTCCCGACGTGATGTCGTTCCCGGACGGGGAGCCCTGGCTGCATTTCGCCGATTCGCTGCCGTTCCCGGTCGAGATCAGCTCCCGGATGAAGCTCATTCCGCCGGCGAAGGCGAGCAAAGACGTCAGCCGCCGGCTGGCGCACGCCCGTGACATGGACGCGCACATCCGGGAGGCGGGCGCGGAGGCGCCAATCGCGCTGGCCGAGCAGATCGCCGCGGCCAGAATGCTCGAGCACGGCATTACGAAGGAACGGCTGCCGTTTGTCTATGGCTGGCACCGCCTGATCGTCTCGGCCCCGACGAGAGATCTGTGCGTCCGCCGGGTGGAGGCGGTCGTCGAGCATTACCGCGATATCGGGATCGACGTGGTGAACTCCACCGGTGACCAGTTCTCGCTGTTGTGCGAGGCGCTGCCTGGCGAGCGGATCAGGCTGAATTCTTATGTGCAGCGGCAGCCGCTTTACACGATCGCCGGCGGAATGCCGACCGCGACGGTGGGACTGGGCGACCGGATAGACACTGGCGGGGTCGGCTGGATCGGGCCGTATATCGGTGAGACGCTGGGCCGGGCCCGCTCCATCGTGCATTTCGACCCGCTGGTCGCGGCGGCGCGGAACCGGCCGACCGCGGTGGCCATCACCGGCGAGCCGGGCGCCGGGAAGACGACGCTGGCCATGCTGCTGATCTACCAGCTGGCTTTGCGCGGCGCGACGGTGGCGGTGATCGACCCGAAGGGCGACGCGGAATCCCTGGTCGAATACCTCACCAGGCAGGGTCGCAGGGCCCGCGTCCTGCCGCTGGGCTCGGCGGCTCCGGGACTGCTCGATCCGTTCTCGTTCGGTGTGGATCTGTCTGAGAAGCGGACGATGGCGACTGAGACGCTGCGGCTGCTGCTGCCGCGGATGAGCGAGGAGCGGGAATCGGCGATGATCCAGGCGGTCGGCGCGGTGGCCGGGACCGAGCGGCCCAGCCTGGGCAAGGTCGTCAAGCACCTGGAGGAAGCGGAGGATCCGGCGTGGAAGAACACCGGCGCGGTGATGCGGTCGATCTCGGAGATGCGCCTGGCCCGGCTGTGCTTCGCCCCGTCGGTGGGCCAGCAGATCGACGCGGAGGGCTGGACCACGGTCTTCACGCTGGCCGGCCTGACGCTGCCGGACACCAACACCAGCCGGGATGACTACTCCTATGAGCAGCGGCTGTCGGTGGCGCTGCTGTACCTGGTCTCCCAGTTCGCCCGCAAGCTGCTCAACGGCATCGACCGGGCCGCGGCCAAGGCCATCTTCCTGGACGAGGCGTGGGCGATCACCTCGACTCCCGAGGGCGCCAAGCTGGTGCCCGAGGTGTCACGGATGGGCCGGTCAAGGAACACCGCGCTGATCCTGGTCTCGCAGAACGCCGGTGACCTGCTGAACGAGCAGGTGACCAACTGCCTGTCCGGGGTGTTCGCGTTCCGCTCGACCGAGCGCGGGGAAGTGGCGAACGTCATGTCGCTGCTCGGGGTCGCGCCCTCGGACGAGCACAAGGCCGTGCTCCGCTCGCTCGGCAACGGCGAGTGTATTTTCCGGGACCTGGACGACCGGGCCGGGCGGATCGGGATCGACCTGGTCTCCGACGAGCTAAGGGACTGGATCGACACCAACCCGACCCGGGCCAGGCGCAGCGAGCCTGACCCGGCTACTACACGCAGGGAACCCAATGCGGACGCGCCCCCGCCGGGCGAAGGCATCTCGGCGGTCAGCACGTCTGCGGCCAGCACGCGATCGGCGGAAGCGCCGTCGTAACCGCAGAACCAGGAGCTCCCTAAAGATGCCTACCTCGCCAGCCTCGCCCGAACCTGCCGGA
>JBKQQQ010001113.1:0-3107 GCA_052144275.1 Streptosporangiaceae bacterium | reverse complement strand
CGGGCAGGATAAAGAACTTACCTGCTCATTCCGTTAACCCGAGGAGGCATATCATGACCGCGCGGATTCTCGCCGCTGACCGGGAACTGATGAGTGATATCCAGCTTAACTGGTGGGTGAGCGAGGTAGCGGAGCTGACCAGGCCTGATCACATCGAATGGTGCTCTGGCTCGGCGCGTGAATGGGAGCACCTGACCAGCCTCCTGGTCGAGCGGGGCACCTTCAGGCGGCTCAACCCGGAGATCCGGCCGAACAGCTTTCTCTGCGCCTCCGATCCTGGCGACGTGGCGCGCGTCGAGGACCGGACCTTCATCTGCTCCGAGCGGCAGGAGGACGCCGGCCCTACGAACAACTGGATCGCCCCGGATGAGATGCGGAAGACCCTGGCCGGCCTGTTCAATGGCTGCATGAGCGGCCGCACCATGTACGTGGTCCCGTTCTGCATGGGGCCGCTGGACAGCGACTTCTCACAGCTCGGTGTCGAGATAACCGACTCACCGTATGTGGTGGTATCGATGCGGATCATGACGAGAATGGGGACACCAGCGCTGCGGCTCATCGAGGAACGCGGCTCGTTCGTCCGCGCCGTGCACTCCGTCGGCGCCCCGCTGCGGCCGGGCCAGGCCGATGTGCCGTGGCCGTGCAGCACGACCAAGTACATCTCGCACTTCCCCGAGACCAGGGAGATCTGGTCCTACGGTTCGGGATATGGCGGCAACGCCCTGCTCGGCAAGAAATGCTACGCGCTGCGCATAGCATCGGTGATGGCCCGCGACGAGGGATGGCTGGCCGAGCACATGCTCATCATCAAGGTCACCCCGCCGGGCGGCGAGGCGAAATACCTGGCGGCGGCCTTCCCGTCCGCCTGCGGGAAGACCAATCTTGCCATGCTCCAGCCCGCCATTCCCGGCTGGCGGGTCGAGACCATAGGGGATGATATCGCGTGGCTGCGATTCGGCGGCGACGGCCGGCTGTACGCCATCAATCCCGAGGCGGGATTCTTCGGCGTCGCGCCCGGCACCAGCGAGGTCACGAACGCCAACGCGATCGCGACGCTACGGGGCAACAGCATCTTCACGAATGTCGCGCTCACCGATGACGGCGACGTGTGGTGGGAGGGCCTCACCGATCCGCCGCCTGCTCACCTGACTGACTGGAGAGGACGCGACTGGGCTCCCGGCTCGCCCGAACCCGCCGCCCACCCTAATTCCCGGTTCACCGCCCCCGCCTCCCAGTGCCCGGTCATCGCTCCCGAATGGGACGATCCCGCGGGCGTCCCGATTTCGGCGATCCTGTTCGGCGGCCGCCGCGCCACTGCCGTTCCGCTGGTCACCGAGGCCTTCGACTGGGCGCACGGCGTCTTCCTCGGCGCCACCATCGCATCAGAACGGACCGCGGCAGCCGACGGAAACATCGGGGAACTGCGCCGTGACCCCTTTGCCATGCTGCCATTTTGCGGCTACAACATGGGTGACTACTTCGCCCACTGGCTGAAGATCGGCCGTTCGGCGGACGCCGCCAGGCTGCCGCGCATCTACTTCGTCAACTGGTTCCGCAAGGACGAGTCCGGCAGGTTCTTGTGGCCGGGCTTCGGCGAGAACAGCCGTGTCCTGAAGTGGATCATCGAACGGCTCTCCGGCGATGCCCGGGCAGCCGTCAGCCCGATCGGCAAGATCCCGGCCCGGGACGCCCTCGATACCGACGGGCTGGACATCGACGGGGACGACCTGGACCTCCTGCTCTCCGTCGACACCCGGACATGGAAGCGGGAGGCCACGCTCATCGCCGAGCACCTGCGCACCTTCGGCGACCACCTGCCCGGCGCGTTCTGGGACCAGTACCACGACCTGCTCCGCCGGCTCGGCTGAACCGTAAGCCATGAGCTCGTCCGCCGCCCGCTCAAGCGCCTGGGCGTAGCACGCCTGGACACCCATCCAGGTGGCGGGCGGCATGCCTCACCGCGCATCATTGCTGCTGGTTTTCCGCGGTGGTATTCGACAGAAACGGCGCCCGCACCTCTTAGTCGAATACCACTGGGCTTTAGCTGGTATATACGGGAACTCTCCGGATTCCGGCCTGATGTTCCAGTATGCAGACGAAAAGAGGGCGGGTACTACAGTTCGGTTTGTTATATGGGCTGATCGCGAGCGGACAGCTGACCTTGTCGTATCACATGTAGCGATGTATCAATTGCGGTATGTGCCCCGCTCTGGCCAGGGAGAATGCTTGAATGATTATAAGCCGGACTGCAGGACGGGGCGCCTGCGGGGCAGTTTGGAGGTCTTGGAGAACGTGTTACAAATTGATGACATTGCCGGAACCCGCAGGTAAACAAACTGGGTAATGATTGATCCCGGGGAATGGAACTCGGGCAAGGGCGCTATCCTGATGCCGCGCGCCGCTGTGCACGCCAAACAATCGGGGGAATTAAGGTCATGAGTAACCAGCCCGGCCCGGAGGCTGCGGTCTCGCAGATCCGGGTGCCGGGCGCTGACCACAGCTATGCGGCAGCGCATGACTGGATCAGCCAGACCGCCGCGGCCGGGAAGACGCTCTGCCTGCCAGATGAGGAGAAGCCGGCTGAGGGCGAGGACCTGGCCGGCGCGGTTGTGCCGATGGTCCCTGGCGAGCACCCGGCATGACCGCGATTGTCGCGCATCAGAGCAGGGAGACGCTGGCGCGTCCGGCCTCTGGCCAGGTGCTGCCCGGGGAGTTCGTTCTGCAGGACGGTACGCCTGCGATGATCTGGCCGCTGCTGCCTACCGATGCCGAGACGCTGCGCGACGTGTTCCGCCGCCTGTCGCCCGGATCGCGCTATCACCGGTTCCTGCAGGTGCTCGGTCAACTCGATGATCCGATGATCCGGCTGCTTGTCGACAGCGTTGACGGGGTGCATCACATTGCGCTCTTGCTTATCGTGCTGCCGCCAGAGGGCGAGGAGGAGCTCATCGGGGTCGCCCATCTCGTGCAGTACCCCGATGATCCGGCCACCGCCGACATCGCCGTTACCGTCGTGGACGACTGGCAAGGACGCGGCGCCGGCACCGCACTCGGCACGGCGCTGATGCAGCGGCGCCCGGCCGCGGTCACCCAGCTGCGCACGCTCG